>CANRMH010000096.1 GCA_947631695.1 uncultured Lachnospiraceae bacterium
ACAAAGTTCCGGCTTTCAGGGTTCTCCTCCTGCGGCGATTTTCTTTTTCCCGGCTTTTCATAAGCGGTCGTCCGCTTATTTCACTTCCACGATCTGTGTCGTTTCAATCGCCTCCGCCACCAGCTCGCCGATCTTCTCAGCCAGATTTTCTTCCGACTTCCTGATCACATTGACGTTCGGCTTTGTCACAGGATGCTTTGCCACAAAGATCGTACAGCAGTCCTCGTACGGCAGGATAGACGTCTCGTATGTGCCGATCCGCTCCGATACTTCCACGATCTCCTTCTTGTCAAATCCGATCAGCGGGCGGTAGACGGGAAGCGAACACACCTCGTTGGTCGCTGCAAGGCTCTGCATGGTCTGGCTGGCCACCTGCCCGATACTCTCACCGGTGATCAGTCCCAGACATCCGTCCTTTTTTGCAAAGTACTCGCTGATCCTCATCATATAGCGCCTCATGATGATCGTCAGCTCCTCGTGCGGACACTGATCGTATATATAGAGCTGAATATCCGTGAAATTTACGATGTGCAGACGGATCGGGCCGGCATATTTCGCCACCTGTTTCGCCAGGTCGATCACTTTCTGCTTCGCCCTCTCGCTGGTATACGGCGGCGCATGGAAATAGACCGCCTCGATCTGAACGCCCCGCTTTGCGATCATATAGCCCGCAACCGGGCTGTCAATCCCGCCGGAAAGCAGAAGCGCGGCCTTTCCGTTTGTCCCTACCGGCATTCCTCCGGGACCGGGAATGATCCTGGAATAGATATAGATCTGATCCCTGACCTCTATATAGAGCATCACATCCGGCTTGTGCACATCCACACGGATCTCCGGAAAAGCTTCCAGCACGGCCTCTCCTACCAGGCGGTTAATCTCCATGGAATTTACAGGGTAAGTCTTCTTCGCTCTTCTCGCCTCTACCTTGAACGTAATATTTTTGTCCGGATACATCTGATCCATGTAATCGACGGCATCCCGCTTCAACTGGTCAAATCCAGCATTCTCCCTCCGGGCAACCGGACAGATCCCCACGATCCCAAACACGTTCCTTAAACGTTCCACCACCTCGTCGGAATCGTAGTTTCCCTCGCAGTCCACATAGATCCTCGCCTGTGATTTGTATACCGAAAACCGCCCCTCGGCGTCCCGCAGCGCGAAGCGGATCTGTCTGACCAGAGCGTCTTCAAACAGATAGCGGTTCTTTCCTTTGATCCCGATCTCTCCGTATTTTATCAAAAAAGTCTGAAATGTCATTCGTCTCCTTCTCCCAATCAGCCGTATTTTTTACTAATGCCTGATGTATCTGCGAAGCATTGGTACTAAATTATATAATGTTTTTAACGTATAGTCAATCTCTTCCGCGGTCGTAAATTCAGACATGCTGAAGCGCAGCGTGGCGTCCAGATACTCCTTTTTCGCCCCGATCCCCTTCAGCACGCCGCTGATCGCAGGATGGTTGGACGCGCAGGCGGACCCTGACGAGACGCAGATTCCCTGTTCCTCCAGCGCGTGGAGCAGGACTTCGCTCCGTATTCCCGCAAACCCCACGCTGATGATGTGGGGCGCGCTCGTCTCGTCGTACAGTCCGTGTACGGTGGTATTCTCAATCTGCGTCACGCCCTCGATAAATCGCTCCTTCAGGGAGCGCATTTGCGCAACCTTTTCATCCAGATTCGTGTAGATCTCCTCGGCTGCCGCCGCAAGTCCCGCAATACCGGCGACGTTCTCGGTGCCGGAGCGGATATTCCCCTGCTGTTCGCCGCCGAACAGGATGGGTTTGATCTTCACTTTCTCGTCAATATAGAGCGCCCCGATCCCCTTCGGCCCGTGAATCTTATGTCCGCTCACGGACAGCATGTCAATCTTCATTTTTTTAGGATAAATGCGGTACTTCCCAAAGCCCTGCACGGCGTCCACATGGAACAGAATATCCCGGCTGCAGGCTTTTACTATACCGGCCGCCTCCTCGACCGGCTGAACCGAACCCACCTCGTTGTTGACGTACATCACCGAGACCAGAATGGTATCCTCGCACAGCGCGTTCCGCAGAGCGTCCAGTTTGATCCGTCCGTACCGGTCGACCGGAAGATAGGTAACCCGAAATCCTTCTTCCTCCTCCAGGTACCGCATGGTATTCAGGATCGCCGGATGCTCGATGGAGGACGTGATCAGATGGTTTCCCGCGCGGCGGTTTGCCCGCGCGGCGCCGATCAGGGCCAGATTGTCGCTCTCCGTCCCGCCCGAGGTGAATATGATCTCCTTTTCCCGGACTTTCAGGATCTTTGCAAGTACAGACTTCGCTTCTTTTATATACGCTTCCGCTTCCACGCCCTTGATGTGCATGGAGGAAGGATTTCCATAATCTTCGCACAAAACTTTGCGTACCACGTCGCCCACTTTTTCATAAGCTCTGGTGGTTGCGGAATTATCCAAATATACTTCCATCACTAACTCCTGTTCTATCGTTTTACTATTAACTTATGCCGCTTATGTCTCCAGGTGATACATCAGAATGGACAATGCCGCGATTCCCGCCGTCTCCGTGCGCAGGATCCTGTTTCCCAGCGTAATCTCCGCCGCTCCGGCGTTCCTCGCTCTCTCGATCTCCTCCTTCTCAAAGCCGCCTTCGGGTCCGATAAAGATCCCGACCGACTGTCCGGGAAGGATTGACTTCAAAACCCGCCTCGTATGCTCCATTCCCCGGGCCAGTTCGTACGGGATCAGCAGGACGTCCAGCTCTTTAGCATATTCCAGGGCGTCCCGGTAATCCATCGCCTGCAGCACCTTCGGTATCCTTCCGCGTCCGGACTGTTTTGCCGCGCTTCTTCCTCGCAGCCTTCTTTTCATCCCATTTGACCACCGTTCTTCTGGTCGCCACGGGAACGATCTCGTATGCCCCAAGTTCTACCGCCTTCTGGATGATCCATTCCATCTTATCGCTTTTTGGAAGCCCCTGGAACAGATAAATACGGGAGGAAAGCTCCGTCTGCGTCTCCTGTTCCTCCTCGATAGAAAGAAGCGCCCTGCCGTCCTCGTATGCCCGGATCCCGCACAGATAACTCCGGTTGTATCCGTCGCTGACCATCACCTTCTCTCCCGGCCTCAGCCTCAGGACGTTCCTCATGTGATTGACATCGGATCCCTCGATATAGATCTCATTCCCCTGCACCTGCCGGGGCGTTACAAAAAAATGCTGCATCCTAACTCTCCCGATTCTTTCTGGCGGTCACGCAGACCCACTCTCCCTGACGGGAGACTTCCAGCACTTCCATACCGGCCTTCTCCACCGCCTCCACTACGGTTCCTTCCTTTTCTTCAATGATCCCGCTTGCAATATATATGCCGCCGCTTTTCATATGCCGCAGGACCACGGGGGTCAGCGGCACCAGCACGTCCGCGAGGATATTTGCCGCCACAATGTCGTATCTTTCATAGCCGACCTTCTCCTGTATCTCCTTCCCGCCAATGAGGTTCCCGATCATCACCTCATACTGGTCGGGCAGGATCCCGTTCACCTTCATGTTCTCATGGGTAGCCTCAACCGCGCACGGATCCAGATCAGTTCCCACACTGTAGCGCGCCCCGAATTTCAGCGCAAGGAGGCCGAGGATCCCGCTGCCGCATCCCACGTCCAGGATCCTTGTATCCGGCGTTACATATTTTCTGATCTGGCGGATACACAGCTGAGTCGTCTCATGCATCCCCGTACCAAAAGCGGTTCCGGGATCGATGTGTATCAGCATCTTATCCGCGTCTTCAGGCGCCGCCTCCTCCCAGGAAGGAATGATCAATATATCGTCGATGGTAAACTGGTGAAAATATTGTTTCCAGTTGTTGACCCAGTCCAAATCCTCCGTCTGGGACTCCTCGATTTCGGCTTCCCCGACGTCCACCCAGGCTGCGATTCCCCTCAGTTCCTCTCTCACCGCCCCAAGAAGAGCGTCCGTGTCTTCCCCCTCGTCGACGTAAAAGCTGATATACGCAACTTTGTCGTCCACATCAATCTCCGGCAGGATATCCACAAACATCTGCTCCTTCTCCGACTGTGTGAGCGGAACCCGATCCTCGATCTCCACTCCCTGGATCCCCAGATCCATCAGGGCGCTGCTTATAATATCCTCGGCCTGAGTCGTCGTCTTTATCCTGAATTTATTCCATTTCATATGCTCTCCTCCGTTCTGTCTCTCTTTCGCATCCGTCTGATCTCTTCTCTGGTACCCTGATCCACCTGTCTGGACTCACAGATCTTCTGAAGCGACTTTCTGTAGGTAAAATCATCCAGCCGGCATGTCCTCAGATACCGCATCGTCTCTTTTGGAAACCGGACGAAATATATGGAAACGGCCCATGCCACAGCCATCTTTACATAGTAAGAATCATGGCGGATCCCATCCAGAATGTTCAGCGCTTCCTCCAGATACCTCTCACTCACATAGTAATCCAGAAGCATCACCACCGCAAACCGAACCTTATATTCCCCGTCATCCGCAAAAAGAGGCCGGATAAACTCCCAGACCCGTTCCGGATCCGACCGCGCAAATTTTAATCCGGAGCAAAAACTGTCGCAGACCGCCCAGTTGCAGATCTCAGGCAGAAATCCAAAGATTCGCTCAAGTCTTTCCCCGCCGTCCATGCGGGCGTACCCGATCACCATTCCCTGCAGCATGATCTCCTCATGGCTTTCGCAGGAAGCGTCCCTCAAATAATCTCTCCAGTCTCCTTTTGCGATCCCGGCAGCCAGTCTGCGCAGGTCCGGGATCCTCACGCCGAGGATCCTCTCTTTCGGAAAGTCCGGAATCAGGGAAGAAGTAAATTCCCGGTACTTTTCTTCCGACAGTTCCTCAAGCCGGTTCCTGATCTCTCTGTTTTTTACTTCCGACATCTCTTCCTCCCCGCGTGTCCTATCGCACGCATCGCCGCGTCACCTTAAAAATCTGGCAGATCGCTCTGCCAGATTCGATTAAAATCCTGATATATACTGTTGCTGCCGTCTCCTTGCACGCAGGCTTTTCCGTTTTCTTTCCATTTTGATATGAAGAAAATATCCGTAGATTCCTGCGGCAATACAGCCAAACAGCACGGCCAGCGGCATCAGAAGGGGCGGCATACTGCTCTTTCTGACCGCCGCGTTCCTACCCGTTTCCGACTGATCGTCTTTCTTTTGCACATCCGCAAAGACGGCCCGGGGAGGTTTCTCCTGAAAGGCGATCCGCACGACGCAATCCTGACGTATATCGCCCAGCGTGATCTTCTCCCGGCTTTCGTCCGGCTCTGCAGCCTGTCCGTTTATCTGAATCTCTGCAAGTTCATATCCTTCATCCGGAGTATATGGAATCGTACATTCCCCGCCCTTGAGAACCTTTATCACGTCCTCCGGCACACTTCCGTTTTCCGTGACGACGGATACCGTGAAGCAGTAGGGGATCTGCGTCCTGTAAAACCGGATCTTCCGGCCGCCCGCGGAATCTGTCACATTCACTGCCGCCAGAAACACTCCCGGCTCCAGTTCACACAGGGATTCCGGCTCGTCCGAGACAATGTCCTGAAACTGAAAATCAATCTTCTCGGAAGCGACCATTTTCTTTTCCGAAACAGAATACGCCTGTATATAATCGCCCACGCCGGAATGTATGGTCAAAGGAAAATTGATGATATAATCTCCGCACACTTCCATATCCTGAAAGTTGTCCCCCTGTCCGACACCCGCGAATCTCCCGATATCCTCCGTCACCTGAAAATCCGGGTTGAGGATCTTAAAACTGTACCCTCCGTCCGCGTCGGTCTGGATCAGATATCTGTCCTTCTGCACGTCATATGCGATCCCCAGAATATTGTAATCGTCGCTGATCTTAATCGACCTTCTGAACGCCAGCGTATCCGGATCCATGGCAAAAACGCACCCTCTGTTCTCCGGATCCGCACTCGTGTACAGCGCCACATAAATTTCATGCGTATTCGGGTTGTAGGTCATCCCATTCCCATGTTCCCAGTTGGTATCCGCCGCGCGCTTTGCAAGCGTGTAAGGCGCGACCGGATTCCCGTTTTCGTCCGTATCCGTCCGGTAGTAAGCGGATACGATATCCGCTTCCCCCGGACGGTCAGAAACATTTTCAATTGTAACGATATACTTGTCCGTGGCGCACACCGACTGCACAACGCCGATCTTCTCATCGAGGTCTTCCTCGAACACCTGCTCCCAGGCAAGATTTGAAAACGCATCGTCGCCCGCAATTTCCGCATGCGCTTCCCCGCC
>CANRMH010000097.1 GCA_947631695.1 uncultured Lachnospiraceae bacterium
GTGGACGCGAAGGTATTTACCAGGGACAACGGGGATGAATTATCGCCGGGCGTCAATCAGTCCGTGCGTATCTATATTGCTCAGAAGAGGAAGATCTCCGTTGGAGACAAGATGGCCGGACGCCATGGAAACAAAGGCGTTGTGTCGCGCGTGCTTCCGGTGGAAGATATGCCGTTTTTGCCGAACGGCCGGCCGCTTGACATCGTTTTGAATCCGCTGGGCGTGCCTTCCCGTATGAATATCGGGCAGGTACTGGAGATCCATCTGTCCCTCGCCGCAAAAGCGCTTGGATTTAACATTGCGACGCCGGTATTTGACGGCGCGGATGAGAATGATATTATGGATACTCTGGATCTGGCGAACGACTATGTCAATCTGGAGTGGGAAGAATTTGAGAAAAAACATAAAGAGGAATTGCTTCCTGAAGTTATGCAGTACTTATATGATAACCGGGATCACAGGAAAGTCTGGAAAGGAGTCCCGATTTCCCGGGACGGCAAAGTACGCCTTCGGGACGGACGAAGCGGCGAATATTTCGACAGCCCGGTAACGATCGGACACATGCATTACCTGAAACTGCACCATCTGGTAGACGATAAGATCCACGCGCGTTCTACCGGACCGTACTCCCTGGTAACTCAGCAGCCGCTGGGAGGTAAGGCGCAGTTCGGCGGACAGCGTTTCGGGGAAATGGAAGTGTGGGCCCTGGAGGCTTACGGCGCGTCCTACACGCTGCAGGAGATCCTTACGGTGAAATCCGACGATGTGATCGGTCGTGTAAAGACCTACGAGGCGATCATCAAGGGCGACAATATTCCTGAGCCGGGCATTCCGGAATCCTTCAAGGTGCTGTTGAAAGAACTTCAGTCGCTTGGACTGGACGTCCGCGTCCTGCGTGACGACAATACGGAAGTGGAGATTATGGAGACGGTGGATATGGGAGAGACGGATTTCCATTCTCTGATGGAGGGCGACAGAAAGTACCGCTCAGGGGAAGAAAATCTGGGGGCTCACGGATACACCGCTCAGGAATTTGACGGAGAGGAACTCGTGGACGTGGAGGAACCGGAGTTGAGCGAATTCGACGAATTCGGCGAGGACGGGGATTTTGCATTGGAATTTGACGAACTGTCAGATGAAGAATAGAAAGGGGTGCCGGTATGCCAGTAAACAGTAATGAACAATCATATCAGCCAATGACGTTTGATGCGATAAAGATCGGGTTGGCATCGCCTGAAAAAGTGCTGGAGTGGTCGAGAGGAGAGGTTACAAAACCGGAGACAATCAACTACAGGACTTTGAAACCGGAAAAAGACGGACTGTTTTGCGAGAGGATTTTCGGGCCGAGCAAGGATTGGGAGTGCCATTGCGGAAAATACAAGAAAATCCGCTACAGAGGCGTAGTCTGCGACCGATGCGGCGTTGAGGTCACGAAAGCCAGCGTGCGCCGCGAGCGCATGGGACATATTGCTCTTGCGGCTCCTGTATCACACATCTGGTATTTTAAGGGGATCCCCAGCCGAATGGGGCTGATCCTGGATCTGTCTCCGAGGACGCTGGAAAAGGTTCTTTATTTCGCGGCGTATATCGTTCTGGACAAAGGGACGACCAACCTGCAGAACAAGCAGGTGCTGTCCGAGCAGGAATATCAGGAAGCAAGAGAGACCTGGGGCGACAGCTTCCGTGTCGGAATGGGAGCTGAATCCATCAAGGAACTTCTGGAAGCGATCGATCTGGATGAAGAGTACGCGGAGCTGAAGGCGGGACTGGAAGGCGCGACCGGACAGAAGCGTGCGAGAATCGTGAAGCGGCTGGAAGTGGTAGAGGCATTCCGCGAGTCCGGGAACAAGCCAGAGTGGATGATCATGACGAATATTCCGGTGATACCGCCGGATCTGCGGCCGATGGTACAGTTGGACGGCGGACGTTTTGCTACGTCTGACCTCAACGATCTGTACCGCAGGATCATTAACAGAAATAACCGGCTGAAACGGCTCCTTGAATTAGGCGCCCCGGATATTATTGTAAGAAATGAAAAGAGAATGCTTCAGGAAGCGGTGGACGCCCTCATCGACAATGGCCGCCGCGGCCGTCCGGTGACGGGACCGGGCAACCGCGCCCTGAAATCTCTGTCCGATATGCTGAAGGGCAAATCCGGACGTTTCCGCCAGAACCTTCTGGGAAAACGTGTGGATTATTCCGGACGTTCCGTTATCGTGGTGGGGCCGGAGCTGAAGATCTACCAGTGCGGCCTGCCAAAGGAGATGGCGATCGAGCTGTTTAAGCCTTTCGTTATGAAAGAACTTGTGCAGAACGGAACCGCACACAATATTAAGAACGCGAAGAAGATGGTGGAGAGACTGCAGCCGGAGGTATGGGATGTGCTTGAGGACGTTATCAAAGAACATCCGGTGATGCTGAATCGTGCGCCCACGCTTCACAGATTGGGAATCCAGGCATTTGAGCCGATCCTGGTGGAAGGCAAGGCCATCAAACTGCATCCGCTGGTATGTACAGCGTACAATGCCGATTTCGACGGGGATCAGATGGCGGTGCATCTCCCGCTGTCCGTGGAGGCTCAGGCAGAGTGCCGTTTCCTTCTGCTGTCGCCGAATAATCTGCTGAAACCGTCCGACGGAGGCCCTGTGGCCGTGCCGTCTCAGGATATGGTACTCGGAATCTATTACCTGACGCAGGAGAGGCCGGGCGCGCTGGGCGAAGGAAAGTATTTCCGCAATGTGAACGAGGCGATACTGGCCTATGAGAACGAAGCGCTGACCCTGCACTCCAGAATTAAGGTGCGCATTACCAAGAAGCTTGCGGATGGAACGGTAAAATCAGGAATTATCGAATCCACTCTGGGGCGTCTGATCTTTAACGAGATCATACCGCAGGATCTGGGGTTCGTGGACCGTGAAGTGGGCGATAATATCCTGCTTCCGGAGATTGATTTCCATGTTGGAAAGAAACAGCTCAAGCAGATCCTTGAAAAAGTGATCAACACCCATGGGGCAACGGCGACGGCGGAGGTGCTGGACGCGATCAAAGCTACCGGATATAAATATTCCACCAGAGCCGCCATGACGGTTTCGATTTCCGATATGACGGTTCCGCCGCAGAAACCTGAAATGATCGCTCAGGCCCAGGAAACGGTCGACAGGATCACGAGGAACTATAAGCGCGGCCTGATCACCGAGGAAGAACGTTACAAAGAAGTCGTAGAGACATGGAAGGCGACGGACGACGCTTTGACGGAGGCGCTGCTTTCCGGTTTGGATAAATATAACAATATCTATATGATGGCCGATTCAGGAGCGCGTGGTTCTGACAAGCAGATCAAGCAGCTTGCCGGGATGCGCGGGCTGATGGCGGATACGACGGGGAGGACTATCGAGCTGCCGATTAAGTCCAATTTCCGTGAGGGACTTGACGTACTGGAATATTTCATGTCCGCGCACGGAGCGAGAAAGGGTCTGTCCGATACGGCTCTTCGTACGGCCGATTCGGGATACCTGACCAGACGTCTGGTGGACGTCTCCCAGGAGCTGATCATCCACGAGGTGGACTGCCACGCCGAGGGCGAGGAAGTTCCGGGCATGTACGTAAAGGCATTTATGGATGGAAACGAGGAGATCGAGAGTCTTCAGGAACGCATCACCGGACGTTATCTGTGCGAAGATATCCGCGACAGGGACGGCAATATCCTCGTCAAAGCAAATCATATGGTGACTCCGAAGCGCGCCGAGCTGATCATGAAGAAGGGCGTGGATGAGAACGGCGAGACTCCGAAGAAGATCAAGATCCGCACGATCCTTACCTGCAGATCCCACAGCGGCGTATGCGCAAAGTGTTACGGGGCAAATATGGCGACGGGCGAACCGGTGCAGGTGGGCGAGGCCGTGGGTATTATCGCGGCCCAGTCGATCGGCGAACCGGGTACTCAGCTGACGATGCGTACCTTCCATACGGGAGGCGTGGCAGGAGACGATATTACGCAGGGTCTTCCGCGTGTCGAAGAGCTTTTTGAGGCCAGAAAGCCGAAGGGACTTGCAATTATTACAGAATTCGGCGGAACAGCCGTGATTAACGATACCAAGAAGAAACGGGAGATCATCGTGACAAACGAGGAGACCGGAGAATCCAAAGCATACCTGATTCCTTACGGATCCAGGATCAAGGTTCAGGACGGGGCACAACTGGAAGCCGGCGACGAGCTGACGGAAGGAAGCGTAAATCCGCATGATATCCTGAAGATCAAGGGCCTTCGCGCCGTACAGGATTATATGCTTCAGGAGGTACAGAGAGTGTACCGCCTGCAGGGCGTGGAGATCAATGATAAGCATATCGAGGTGATCGTGCGCCAGATGCTGAAGAAGATCCGGATCGAGGACAACGGGGATTCCTCGTTCCTTCCGGGAACGATGGTCGATATCCTGGAATTTGAGGATACCAACAAAGAACTGGAAAAAGAAGGAAAAGTTCCGGCGACCGGAGAGCAGATTATGCTTGGTATTACGAAAGCGTCTCTGGCGACCAATTCCTTCCTGTCCGCAGCTTCTTTCCAGGAAACTACGAAGGTTCTCACAGAGGCTGCCATCAAGGGCAAGATCGACCCGCTGGTCGGCCTGAAGGAGAACGTCATCATCGGAAAGCATATTCCGGCAGGTACCGGTATGAGAAAATACAGGGACGTTAAGCTGGATATCGATCTGGACATGGATGATGAGATCGTATTTGATGAAGAGTTCCTGGATGCAGTGGATGTAGCGGATATAGAAGGATAGCAGCAATGTCGGGTTATGAAATTATGGAAAAAAGAGATCATAGATATGTGATAAAAGCGTATCAGGATAAACTGAGCGAGGCGATTGGAAAAGAATATGCCAGGGTTCGGAAGGATAAGGGAATGACGCAGCAGCAGGTTGCGGATGTTTCCGGAGTGAAAAGGCCGAATATAGCACGGCTCGAAGGAGGAAAACACAGTCCGACAGTGGATATGCTGTTCCGCGTGGCGGACAGCATGGGAATGGATCTGGAGATCTGCCTGGTGGACAGAGACGGACAATATTGACAGTTTCCGCGGGAAAGCCGCGTGACTTAAGGAGGACGTCCCGAAACTATGATGGAGCGACATCATGGTTTCGGGGCGTTTTTTTGTCTTGCAGGAAACTTCGTCCCCTGTAAGATAAAAAGCCCTCCGCGGGATTCTATTTCATCTGTAAAGATTTTCTATTGCAGTCCGATGCAACTATCCTGCCCTGAAGTGGTATAAATATCTCGTTGAAGCAGATGATTGCAGGAACTTTGAACGCAAAATAAAAAGAAGGAGGCTGATACAGATGAAAAAATACGGCTATATCCGGGTATCGACGAAGGAGCAGAACCCGGAGCGTCAGATCATCGCCCTTGCAAAATGTGAGATCCCGATGAAAAATATCTATTCGGATCAGGTGTCCGGGAAAGATTTTTTTCGCCCGCAATACCGGAAGCTGCTGGCAAGGCTCAGACGCGGAGATCTCCTCGTGATCAAAAGCATCGACAGGCTCGGGCGCAATTACGGGGAAATTCTGGAACAGTGGAGGAAGATTACGAAGGAGATCGGGGCGGATATTCAGGTCATAGATATGCCGCTTTTGAATACGGACGCCGCTCACGGAGATCTGACAGGAGTGTTTATCTCTGATCTTGTTTTGCAAATACTGGCGTATGTGGCGGAGACGGAAAGAGAATTTATCCGGCAAAGGCAGAGGGAAGGGATCGCGGCGGCGATGGAAAAAGGCGTCCGGTTCGGCAGGCCGAGGAAAAATCTGCCTGAAAATTTTGATCAGGTGTGCCAGGATTGGAGGGAGGGAAAACTTTCATGTACGATGGCGGCGAAATTGTGTCATATGCCGCCGTCCACGTTCCGCTATCGTGCGAAGAACTGTCAGGGGAAATAGAATGAAAAAATGGCAGAAAACTTGCGAAAAAGTATGCTTTTTTGTGTGTTTTTATTTTATTCAATATAACAGATTTGCAAGAGTTTTTCAATATTTTTTGGC
>CANRMH010000098.1 GCA_947631695.1 uncultured Lachnospiraceae bacterium
CCTCGTCCGCGTGGTAGATGGGGTACTTCGCCATCTCGATATACCAGTCGCAGAACTCATCCCAGATGAAATCGTAGACCTTCTGCAGGGCGATGCCCAACTCGAATTTGTCCATGTTCTCCGTCACGTCCTTCACAAGCGTATTGCATTTGGACATGATCCAGCGGTCGCCCGGAAGCAGTTTGTCAGCCCCCGGCTCCTCGATTTCTTTTCCCTGTATATTCATCAGGATAAAGCGGGAAGCATTCCACACTTTATTCGCAAAATTCCTGCTCGCCTCCACCTTCTCATGGTAGAACCGCATATCGTTGCCCGGCGCGTTTCCGGTGATCAGCGTCATGCGCAGCGCGTCCGCGCCGTACTGGCCGATGATCTCCAGCGGGTCGATGCCGTTGCCGAGGGACTTGCTCATCTTGCGCCCCTGGGAATCCCGCACCAGCCCGTGGATGAACACCGTGTGGAACGGAGATTTCCCCGTATGGGCATACCCGGAGAATACCATCCGGATCACCCAGAAGAAAATGATATCATACCCGGTTACCAGCACGTCCGTCGGATAGAAGTAATCCAGATCCTCCGTCTGCTCCGGCCAGCCAAGTGTCGAGAACGGCCACAGCGCCGAGCTGAACCAGGTGTCCAGCGTGTCCTCATCCTGCGTAAAATGCGTGCATCCGCACTTCGGACACTTCTTGGGCATCCCGCGCGCGACCACGATCTCGCCGCACTCGTCGCAGTAGTACGCCGGAATCCGGTGTCCCCACCAGATCTGTCTGGAGATGCACCAGTCGCGGATATTTTCCAGCCAGTGGAGATAGATCTTGTCAAACCGCTCCGGCACGAACCGCAGATCGCCGTTCTTCACAGCCTCGATCGCCGGCTTCGCCAGCTCTTCCATCCGCACGAACCACTGCTGCTTGATCAGCGGCTCCACCGTCGTGTGGCAGCGGTCGTGGGTTCCCACGTTGTGCATGTGGGGAGCCACCTTCACCAGATAACCCTGCTCGTCCAGCTCCTTCACGATCAGCTTCCGCGCCTCGTAGCGGTCCATGCCCGCGTATTTTCCGCCATTCTCATTGATCGTGGCGTCGTCGTTCATAATATTGATCTCGGGAAGGTTGTGCCGCTTCCCGACCTCGAAATCGTTCGGGTCGTGCGCCGGCGTGATCTTCACCGCTCCCGTTCCAAATTCCTTATCCACATAAGAATCCGCCACGATCGGGATCTCCCGGTTCACCAGCGGCAGGATCACGTTCTTTCCGACGATATCCTGATAGCGCTCGTCGTCCGGATGCACGGCGATCGCCGTATCGCCCAGCATCGTCTCCGGCCGGGTCGTCGCGATCTCCAGGTAATCCTCCGTCCCCACGATCGGATATTTGATGTGCCAGAAATGTCCCTCCTGCTCCTCGTGTTCGACCTCCGCGTCGGACAGGGATGTCTTGCAGACCGGACACCAGTTGATAATGCGGGATCCTTTATAGATATAGCCTTCCTCGTACAGCTTGATGAAGACTTCCTCGACGGCTTTTGAGCAGCCTTCGTCCATCGTGAAACGCTCCCGATCCCAGTCGCAGGATACGCCCAGCTTCTTCAGCTGGCCTTCGATCGTGCCGGCGTACTCTTCCTTCCACTGCCACGTCCGCTCCAGGAACTTCTCGCGCCCCAGTTCCTTCTTGTCGATCCCTTCCTCTTTCAGCTGGTTCGTAACCTTCACTTCAGTGGAGATCGCCGCATGGTCCGTCCCCGGAACCCAGAGCGTATTGTACCCCTGCATCCTCTTGTAACGGATCAGGATATCCTGCAGCGTATTGTCAAGCGCATGCCCCATATGAAGCTTTCCGGTGATATTCGGAGGCGGCATTACGGTTGTAAAAGGTTTCCTGCTCCTGTCCACTTCGGCGTGAAAATATTTGTTCTTACACCATCTCTCGTACAACTGCGATTCAATCGCTTTCGGGTTGTAGGTTTTCTCCAGATTCTGATCCATAATTTCCTCCTCGTCATCTCCGCTTTTCTCCGTCGGACAGTCTTTCTATTTTCCGAATGTATTTTTTTATCAGACTAAGAGTTATGATAGCTATATAACCCATTTTTGTCAAGAATTCCTTCTATGATAAGGCAAATCTTAATAATCGCGGCGGAAGGCTTTCTCCTCCGGCAATCGCAGGTCACAATTCTTTCGCCAGCTCGCTTTTTGAGTGATAATGGCCATGTTTCCCATTCACATGGTAATGGTTATGCTCGTGCGAATGTACAATCGTATGGGTATATATTCTCCCATCATGAACGTGCGTAAATGTGTGCCGGTGTAAATGTGAATGATGTCTGATCAGCGTATCCGCTGCTACCAATACGTTTCCCGCCATCATAACCGCAAAAGCGATCATATACTTTGCCGTGATCCGCTCCCGCAGGAAAAGAAAGGAAAGAAAAGCCCCGATAAAAGGCGAAGACGCATAATATGCGCTTGTTTTTGCCGCGCCAAGCGTATTCTGCGCCCGGACATATAAGAAAATGCTCAAGCCGTAAGCGACAAATCCCAAAATCAGAGCAAGAACGATATAAAGAAGCTGCGGCGGCGTCTCCCGCTTTATAAATGCGATCATGAGGGATCCAAGCCCGGAAAAAACACCTTTCAGCATGACGATTTCATAGGTATTCTTTGAAGAAATTTTTCTTGTACAGTTATTCTCAAATCCCCAGCAAACCGCGGCCAGCAGCACAAACAGTGAGCCGTAGGAAAAATGAAAGCTATCGGTTCCCTCAACGGAAAGGAAAATACTGGATAAGGTAATGAGAGCAATGGCAGCCCACAACCGCTTAGATACCGCTTCCTGAAATATCACCAGCGCAATGACCGTCGTGGCTGCAATCTCAAAGTTGCCGAGCAGAGAGGCGTTCGCCGGGGAACCGCCGCGAATCCCCAGCATTAAGAAGATCGGCGCGGCGATATCCAACACGATCATCCCGATTACAAACGGCAGGTCTTTTCTGTCCAGCTTTTCGCCCTTTTCCTGCTTATGGAATACAGACAGGATACCGATCCCTATTCCGGCGCCGAGATATAACAGAGCCGCCATAGACGCGGCTCCGACGTGATTCAGAAGCAGTTTGGAGAACGGTATGTTGATCGCGTAAAAAGCCGCGGCAAGCAACGCATATAGGATTGATTTCGTTTTCTGCATCGTATGATCCCCTCTCTGCCGTATCATATTGTCCTGCCCACTCGTTAAACTCATCATCTGCGTATAGGTCCGACGGCTTCCAGTCTGGATAAATTGTCTTACAGAACCATCAGTAAAGTTCCTGCTCCGATCAGAATACAACCAATCAATGATTTTGCTGTAAATTCTTCATGCAGAAAAACAAAGGCCAGCACAAGGGTGATGACTACGGACATCTTATCAATCGGGACGACCCTTGACGCGTCTCCCATCTGCAAGGCCTTATAATAACATAACCATGAGGCTCCCGTAGCAAGGCCGGACAATATCAGGAAGATCCAACTCTTCTGGCTAATCAGCCTGATACCGTTCTGCTGATGTGTGACAAACACCATCCCCCATGCCATGACAACAACGACCATTGTGCGGATCGCGGCAGCAAGGTTAGAGCCGACACCTTCTATTCCTACCTTTGCCAGTATTGATGTCAGCGCGGCAAAAACCGCTGAACCAAGCGCCAGCCAAAACCACATTGTCATCCCTCCGGAAATACTTTCTTACGGCCTCGGCAGCAAATGCCTCGGACTGGTCTGAACAGTAACATCTTTTCCCTTTTCAAGTGTATCAAAAACGCTTTCTGCTTTCAACCGTAACCCTCATCTGTTTATGATGAAAACAACAGGCGACTTACGGTAAAGCAGTGGCTGCTTGTCGGATATGTCTTATATTTGATAGGCGGCTTAATCATCGTAAGTATGTCCACCCACCTCTCAGCAAGACTCAGAAATCCTGTTCTATGTATCGCGATCGGGTTTTTCTCTGTAATTTTACCGCTCGGTATCCCGGTCTATGAACAGATTGCAAAGGCACATGACAACGGCGAACAATATTCCCGCAACCGGCCAGACAACCCATGTAATCTCCCAATCGTCCGTCAAAAAGCTCCAGCAGAGATAGACGGCGGTGGCGCTCAGCCAATAGACCGTAGAGACGCTTTCCTTGATACGGATCTTTCTCTGATCCCGCAGAGCGTAGTCCCCCTCCTTTAAAAGCTTCTGCATACTTGCCCAGCGGACGCCGGCAAGGATAAAAAATGCCGCTCCGATCCCCGCCAAAAACATGGTGACAGTCAGTGAGACGACCATAAAAAACTCTTTTTCCGTGACCATACCTGCAAAAAGCGGGATCGGAGAGAGAATACACAGGCAGGTAGCGATGATATTGTATTTTACATAGGTGGCCCGATACGTTTTCTGTTTTTCCTTTACCATACCGTCCACGCCGTACTCCGTCTCAAACGGCTCCTTGTCGATGAACTCGAAGGGGGCGCTCTTAAAGCCACATGAGACGAAAATCGCAGCGGCGGCAGCAACAAGGACAAGCAGGACGGCAAGTCCCACTCCCGCAGCCAAGTTTTCGGAAACAGAGAACCCCGGCGCCGACACTTCCGACGCCGCAGCTAAAAGAAGCAGGGGGATCACGGCGACGATACATAGAAAAGTGGCGGCGGCAATACGTTTGGCCGCTCGCTTTCTCCACTCCAGAAATTCGTTCGCGAGGGCGAGGGAAACCCGTTTTACAGGTACACGATCTGCATCGTCCGTAAATTCCTCGTCCTCGATCTCGTCCTTGAGAAGATAATCTGTCGTGACGCCAAAGAGTTTGCTGAGCGCCAGGATCTTCTCCAAATCCGGTACGGTCTGTGCGCTCTCCCACTTGGAAACTGCCTGCCGGGACACCTGCATTTTCTCCGCGAGTTCCTCCTGTGACCAGCCGTTCTTTTTTCTTAAATTCGTTATTTTGTCTGCTAAGATCATTTTTCTTTCCTCCGCATGGATTTGTCGGCGGCCTCAACTGCCAACCGCTGTGAATAGGATAGCTTATTTTGCGGTTGCAGTCCACCAAACGGCGGCTGGAAATCCGTCAACCGGCGGTTGCAAAGCGGGGTGTGCTGTCTTTTTGGGAGGATTTTCTATTCCACACATCGTATGTGATTCAACAAATCCTTATCTCCGCTGACAATATACATCGCCTGTGCATCTCTTGCACATTGATAAACTTATCATCATCCGGATCACGGCATATTTCTATTTTGGATGTCGGTTCTACGATTTCCATGAACCGAATAAGAGGATACATGCCTTGATTCTTCCCTCCACAAAAGCCCTTAAAATTTTTCGTGGTAATCCGCCGAAAAATACGCCTGATATCAGAACATTGGTATCGACAACACTTCTCACTTCCTGCCCCTCTTCCTCACGCTCTTAATAATATCATTCACATCGCTTTCTTCATATCCGACTGATGCCGCCCATTTTTGCGCTTCATCTAATGATTTCTCAAGCTCTTGTACCGTGGGCATCTTCAATGTCTTCAGCATAATGGCATCACCAGACGCATATGCTATCAGTTTATCCCCTGTATCAATAGAAAGCATCTTTCGTATGCTGACCGGAAGTGATATCTGCCCTTTGGAAGAAACAGTCAAAACCTGCATATCCATAAACATGCCCCTTTCATAAATAAATTGTAAGATTTTCTTACATATAGTATGCCACAAAAGTGCTCTTTATTCAAGTTCTTTATGTCCAATCTTTTATAGCATACTCAGCATATCTTGCCGCTTATAATATCAAATAAATATTTTCGACTCCATGAAAAAATTGCCCTCCAAATCGGAGGGCATAGATTCCGGCACGGACAGGTCAAGCCGTCAAAGTACCTCTTTACCGCCAAAATTCTTTTCAAATTCTGTAATCTTATCCAGTTTGTCCGTTCTCCTTTCTACTACAATATATTTATGGTTAATATCCCTTACAGCCAGTAAGGAATTACCCATCTTGTTGCTTAAGCTGTAT
>CANRMH010000099.1 GCA_947631695.1 uncultured Lachnospiraceae bacterium
CAAGATGCAACTCAATCATACCTTGAGGTTCATTTTTATTCAATTGGCATTATTTCTGAATTACAGGAATGCTCCTTAAATATCTTTTTTTTGTGGGATTGTATGGGGAAAAAGAATCTTTTATACTTAAGACAATATAGAGTGGAGGCGGTTTCCGTGCGCAAGGGGTGATCTGCGCGCCGAAGCCGGCGTAAAAAGGAGAGGCAGAATATGAGAAAAAGATATCTGTATGGGCGAAGAAGAGGGATGGCGATATTGTCCGCGGCGGTAATGGCGGCGTCTTCCTTGCCGGGATGGACATGCACACAGGAGGTGAAAGCCGCGGATTCGCAGAATGCGGAATTTGAGTCGGCGCTGCTGGCTGAGTTTGATTTTGAGAACGTCAACCCGAACGTCCGCATGCTGGAGGACCGGAAGGCAAAGGCTGCTTTCGTGGGGCCGATCGTGGTTGAGGACGGCGATCTGTACCTGGACGGTACAACCTATCTGGATGTGACGGCAAAGGACTACCAAAGCCTGTTGACCGGTATGACGGAGCTGACCGTTTCCTTCGACATGAAGCAGGACGGGGACGCGTCGGGGAATCAATGGCCGTTTTTTGCGGCTCCGTCTACGACTCCGCAAAATGAAATGGAAATCGGCGGGTGGGGACCGACCTATCTGGGAGTCTTCTCGAATATATCCGGGATTACCGTAGAACGCCATAACGGAGGCAGGAAGCCTTCCATATCGGAAAATCTGGACGTAACCGGGTGGAATCACGTGGATGTGGTATTTGCCGGGAACAGTACCAGGCTGTACGTGGACGGCGAGATGAAGGGAGAGGAAACCTCCGGCCAATCGGTGTCAAACATTCTCGGCTGGGGCAGCGTCCTCCAGATTGGAAAGGCAAACTGGATCGCGGGAGAATTTTACAAAGGGTGGCTGGACAATTATCGGATTTACAGCCGCGCGCTGTCTGCGGAAGAGGTGAAAGCGGAGACTCTGAAGCTGAAGGAGGAGGAAAAACCCAATCCGGACGTCACTCCGGACGAGCCGGAGAGGAAAGATGTAACCGACGTCTACGGGGATATCAGTAAAGAAGACGGATGGTATGTAGACGATGTGCAGTATGTCTATGATAAGGGTTATATGCAGGGCATGTCGCAGACTCAGTTCGGACCCGCCGTGGCTTTGAGCCGCGCCCATTTCGCTGTGATCCTGCACCGAATGGAGGGAAAAACGGAAGTTCCGTATGAGCCGGAAAGGTTTCGGGATGTAAAGGATCGGGAGTTTTATACCGGCGCCGTTATGTGGGCAAGCTCGAAGGATGTGCAGGTGATTACCGGTTACGAGGACGATGCAAGAAAAGGTTGCTTCGGACCCGACGATATGATTACGCGCGAACAGATGGCCGTGATGATGTACCGCTATGCGAAATATAAAGGATATGCCGCAGATGAAATTTCCGACATGAAGAAATTCCCGGATAAAGAGAAAGTCAGCCGCTTTGCGGAAAAAGAAATGGCATGGGCCGTGGGGGCCGGGCTGATCACCGGGGATCAGGAAAAGCTGAATCCCCAGGGCAACGCGAGCCGCGCGGTGTGCGCGGCTGTGATCCGAAGATTCGACACATATGCACAGCAGCAGAACCAGCCTCCGGAAGAGCCGGGGATCGATCCGGGGAAATATATGGAAGCAGTCCGGAAACAGATTGTGGAATACGAAGCGTCCGGAATCACGGATGAGACTGCGGGAGTGGATTACGGAGATCTTCAGAAATACACGTATTATTCCAGAACGGCCCAGCGCAATACGAATGTGAACGTGCTGCTTCCGGCTGGATATTCCGAGGACGAGGAGTATCCGGTACTCTATCTGCTGCACGGCTACTGGGGTACGGAAGATTCCATGCTGGATCCCGGAGATCCGGCCATGCGCATCCGGCAGATCGTCGGCAACCTCATCGCGAAGGGCGAGGCGAAGAAGATGATCGTGGTGTTCCCGTATATCTACTGCAGCAAGGACAAACAGTTCTGCGACGCGATGAACCTTGAGAATTCTCTGAACTATGACAATTTCATCAACGATCTCACCACGGATCTCATGCCGTTTATCGAGAAGAACTTTGCGGTGGCCACAGGGAGAGAGAACACGGCAATCACGGGATTTTCCATGGGAGGAAGGGAATCCCTGTTCATCGGGCTGACGCGGCCGGATCTGTTCGGCTATATCGGGGCGGTATGCCCGGCGCCCGGCCTGACTCCGGGGGAGAACCTGAACGACCATCCGGGGCAGCTTGCGGAGGAGGAACTGAAGTTTGATCCGGAGAAGGGAACACCGAACCTGATCATGGTCAGCGCCGCGGTCAAAGACAGCGTGGTGGGAGACGCGCCCCAGAGCTATCATTCCATCCTGACAAGGAACGGAGTGGATCACGTGTGGCATACGATCACCAATGCGGATCACGACAGCCGCAGCGTCCGCCCGCACGTCTACAATTTCGTCCGCTCCATCTTCAAGGAAGAGCTTGGCGTCAGCGCTCAGGCTCAGGAGAACGAATGGGACGATTATCAGGAGACGGACAGCCAGGCGATGCAGGAATTCTACCGGAATGGAATCTACAGCATGGGAAATACCTACAGACTGTGCGAGAAGATTGAGAAGGCGCAGAGAGGGGAGAAAGTCCGGATCGCGTACCTCGGCGGCTCCATCACGGAGGGGGACGGGCTGGATACCTGCTATGCGCGCCGCTCCTATGAGTATTTTGCCGATACGTTCGGAACCGGCAGCAATGTGGAATATGACAATGCGGGTCTTTCCGGAACTTCGTCAGCTGTGGGCCTGATCCGCGCGCAGTATGATATCCTGAACGATGATCCGGATATTATCTTTATTGAATTTTCCGTGAACGACCATCCGGAGGAACTGTATAAAAAGAGCTTCGAGGGCCTGGTGAGGCAGTGCCTGTCTCAGAAGAACGAACCGGCGGTGATCGTGCTGATCAACCGCGCGCAGGGAGGCTATACCATGCACACGCAGATGGCGGCGGTCGGAAGGAATTACGACGTGCCGGTTCTGAGCATGGACAACTCTCTGACGGGAGCGTTCTTTAGCCAGCTGCTGCAGAAATCCGATTACTACAAGGACGAATATCACCCGCATCCGGACGGCTGCAAGCTGATCTCCGATACGATCGCCTATTTCTACCGGCAGGCGCTGAAGACGGAGAACCGAAGCGAATCCTACCGGATGCCGACGTCGACCGTCTATGGAACGGAGTATGCGACGGCGACGCTGGCGGCTCCGTGGGAGCTGTCGGATGTGGTGACCGGTTCCTTTAAGGAGAGCGATTCCAACTACCGCTTCCCGTACGGGTGGAAGTTTGAGAAGGGCAGCGCGAATACGCCGATGACGTTCAAGACGACCGGAAAGGGAATCTTCATCCTATATCAGTCGAACGGGAACCAGTCCTTCGGCAACCTGAAGGCGACCGTGAACGGGAAGACCTCGGTGATCAGCGGGAAGCGGAATTACGCGTGGGGAGGCCCGGATACGGAGATCGCCTACATTCAGGATGAGACGGGGACGCTCGACGTCTCCATGTGCATGGAGGATGCAAATACCGAATTCTCCATCTGGGGGATCGGCGTGATCAAATAAAGAACAGATAGAACGGGCAGGCCTCGTGAAAGGGGTCTGCCCGTTTTTTGGGGTGCGTTTGGTGCAGAAAATATTATTTTATTTTTTTAATCCAAGCGGAGAAATTCTGCCGGTGTCATAATGACTGGATTTTCTACACCGGATTCCAGAAAATCTTTATCTCCGGTCAGTAAAATATCTGCTTTAGCCTTGATCGCAGCACGCAATATGGGTCTGTCTTTTACATCCCTGATCTGCGTTTCCTCCGTCAGTTCGCTGTCCGGAACTGACACCAGTTCCAAGGTCAATAACGCTATCGACAGAAATTTGTCCAGACTTGCGAGCCGGTGGGGGAATTATTTGTTAAATATTCTCTTTAATTCGTCTACATTCTGTTCGCATATCAGACCATGATTGGGATAAGAGGCTGCTTTTTGATACGCCTGCCATGGTGTGCCGTCCGCCCTCAATGCTGCAGATATAAGAACGTTGGTATCGATCAGCACTCTCATTCACCATCGTCCTCGTCTCGTAACTCTCTGACAAGAGCCATCACATCCTCGTCCGAGGTAAGTTCTGCGCGTTCCGCTTCTCCCGCCATTTCGCTTTGCAGCAACTGCATGGCATAAATAGCAGAATTTACAATACGGACTGATTTTCCTTCGACGATAAAAGAAATGCGGTCACCGCTTGTCACGCCAAGAACTTCCCGAACATCCTTCGGGATTGTGACCTGTCCTTTTGCCATGACTTTTGCATTATCAACAAAAGCATTTGCTAACATCTTTACACCTCCTGGTATATAACTTGATGGAAAAGTAGGGATTTCCATACTTGTATTATATGCAATTTAATTTGAAAAATCAACTGTAATAAAATGATGCTGGGGTCAAAAGGTCATGCATTTCGTGCATTATAAAACGAAAGAAAGACTGATACGGTCAGGCTTTTATGATTTAGCCATTGCGTATCAGTCTGTGCATGTCAGCTGTTGAAACCGTCGTGTACCGAATGGTACGCACGGTGGGAGGATGGCGGCTAATCGCCGCCTCCTCGATTAGAGCTATTCTACATCCTGCAGAGCGTCTGCGTCCTCCTCGCCTGTGCGGATCTTGACAACTCTGTCCACGTTGTAGACGAAGATCTTGCCGTCGCCGATATGGCCGGTGTACAGGGCTTTCTTCGCTGCCTCGATCACATCGTCCACCGGGATCTTGCTGACAACGACTTCGAGCTTTACCTTCGGGAGCAGGGTGGCGTCCATTTCAACGCCGCGGTACATCTCGCCCGCGCCCTTCTGCACGCCGCAGCCCATGACCTGAGTCACAGTCATGCCAGTCACGCCCAGATCATTCAGTACCTTCTTCACGCGCTCATACCGGGACAGCTTCGCGACGATGACAACCTTGTACATACCGGTATCCCGGACATCCGGCATCTTCACGACATTTACGGCTGCTTTTCTCTTCACGGCAGAAGCCTCCTCGTAGCTGTCCGTTCCGAGATCTACGTTCTCGTTTACTTCCATGTTCATGGTATTGGAGATATCCATAATGCTGAATCCCGCGTATGCGGACGGAAGTCCGTGTTCCGTGGAATCCAGGCCGACGATCTCTTCCTCCTCGCTGGCGCGCAGGCCGACCAGAGCCTTGATGATGTAGAAGGCGATGGTGATGGTGACTGCCGTCCATGCGCACACGCTCACGATACCGAGCAGCTGCTTCAGGAGAAGGCTCACGCCGCCGCCGTAGAAGAGGCCGACGAGAGTGTCATTTCCGGGAGCGGAGGGGGTGGCGAACAGGCCGACCGCCAGCGTACCCCAGATGCCGTTGCAGAAGTGAACCGCCACAGCTCCTACCGGGTCGTCCACGCGGAGCTTGTAATCCAGGAACCACACGCCGAATACGACCAGCAGACCGGATACGATACCGATCACGGTTGCGCCGACGGCATCCGTGACGTCGCAGGGAGCCGTGATACCGACCAGACCTGCCAGAGATGCGTTCAGACACATGGAAACGTCCGGCTTGCCGTATTTGATCCAGGTAAAGATCATGCAGGTGACGGTCGCCACTGCGGGAGCGACGGTGGTTGTCAGGAAGATGGAGCCGAGCTGATCGATGCTTGTAGCGGCGGCGCCGTTAAATCCGTACCAGCCGAGCCACAGGATGAATACGCCCAGACATCCAAGCGGGATATTGTGTCCCGGGAAAGCGTTGACCTTGGTGATCTTCCCGGATTTGTCCCTGGTATATTTCCCAATACGGGGACCGAGGATCTTCGCGCCGATCAGAGCGCTCAGCCCGCCTACCATGTGGATCGCACAGGAACCCGCGAAATCGTGGAATCCCAGCTGAGCA
>CANRMH010000100.1 GCA_947631695.1 uncultured Lachnospiraceae bacterium
GCAGGAGTAAATGCTACTTGTGCAGAGATAACTTCTACCAGGAAAGGAAACGGTAGAAATTACTTTTTCAATTTTGGACTGAAAAGCGTGGGAAAAAGCTGTTTGACAAGAGAATTTAACAGTTATATACTGTAGGTAACGTTACGGACGATGTCTGTTCGAATCAAGGAAGAGAGAGGACTCGCGAAATGAAATGTCCATATTGCGGTCATCCGGATACGAGGGTGATCGATTCCAGGCCCGCGGACGAGGGGAATTCAATCCGCAGAAGACGTTCCTGCGATGTATGCGGAAAGCGTTTTACCACCTATGAAAAGGTAGAGACGATTCCATTGATTGTCATCAAGAAGGACAACAACCGGGAGCAGTATGACCGCAGTAAGATCGAGTCCGGGGTGCTGCGCGCATGTTATAAGCGTCCGGTATCCGCGGAGCTGATCCAGAGGACGATCGACCGTATCGAGACGAGAATTTTCAGCCTGGAGGAGAAGGAGATCCCTAGCAGCGACGTCGGCGAGATCGTCATGGATGAACTCAAGGAACTGGATGAAGTCGCATACGTGAGATTTGCGTCCGTGTACAGAGAATTTAAGGATGTCAATACGTTTATGGACGAGTTAAAGAAAATACTGGATCAATAGACGGAAGCTTATCCGAAGGCCTGAGCGTGAGAACAACGCTTTGGCCTTCGTTTTTTTCGTGTTGTGTTTACCTAACTTTTGCAAAATGCGCCGCAATACGTTATAATTGAACTGTAAAATCG
This sequence comes from uncultured Lachnospiraceae bacterium, assembly GCA_947631695.1. Classification (GTDB taxonomy): domain Bacteria; phylum Bacillota; class Clostridia; order Lachnospirales; family Lachnospiraceae; genus Claveliimonas. Next base: position 764 of record CANRMH010000100.1, read on the forward strand.
AGGACAACACACGGAGTGTGAACAGATAGACAGGTGGAATCAATATGAGGACTTATAAATTAACGATCGCCTATGACGGCAGCCGGTACCAGGGATGGCAGCGCCAGGCGACGACAGATAATACGATCCAGTATATTCTGGAGAGAAGTATCGGAAGAATTGTGGGATACCGCGTGCAGGTGGACGGATCCGGAAGAACGGACAGCGGGGTTCATGCGCGCGGGCAGGTTGCGAGCGTAAAGCTGTCCGGCCTGTACGACGCGGACGAACTGAGGAGAGCGGTGAACCGTTCCCTTCCGGAGGATATCCGCATTCTGAATGTGGAGCTGGTCCGCAATACCTTTCACGCGAGAAAGAGCGCCAGGGGAAAAAAATACGAGTATTATATTGACTGCAGGGAGAAGCCGGATGTGTTTTCCAGGCGTTACTGTTACCACTATCCCCAGGGTCTCGATGTGGAGGCTATGCGCGGCGCTGTAAAATATCTGGTGGGGACGAAAAACTTTTTCAGCTTTACCGATAATAAGGAGTGCAAGGATCCGGTCCGGCGCATTTACAATATTAAGATCGTTGAGTTCGGAGACAAGATCCGGATCACGTACTATGGATCCGGATTTCTGTACCACATGGCGCGGATCCTGACGGGTACGCTGATCGAGATCGGGGCGGGAAAACGGGATGCTTCGAAGCTTCCGGTAGTGATTGCGGCGGAGGATCGGAGCCTTGCAGGTTTTCTTGCGCCGTCCAGAGGATTGTTTCTGAGAAAAGTATATTATTAGAGAACGGAGGAGAGATATGAAGTTTATTTCCTGGAATGTAAACGGGATACGGGCCTGCGTACAGAAAGGCTTTCTGGATTTCTTTGCGGAGGCGGACGCGGATATATTTTGCGTTCAGGAGACAAAGATGCAGGAGGGGCAGCTGAAGCTGGAACTTCCGGGGTACCGCCAATACTGGAACTATGCAAAGAAAAAGGGATATTCGGGTACGGCGATATTTACGAAGGAGGAACCGCTGTCGGTATCCTATGGAATCGGCATAGAGGAACACGATCAGGAGGGAAGGGTCATCACTCTGGAATTTCCGGAGTACTATGTGATCACGGTGTATACGCCCAATTCGCAGAATGAACTGGCAAGGCTTCCGTACCGCATGGAGTGGGAGGATGCTTTCCGGGGCTATCTGAAAAAACTGGAGGAGAAGAAGCCCGTCGTTTTCTGCGGGGATCTGAACGTCGCCCACAGGGAGATCGATCTAAAGAACCCGAAAACAAACCGGAAAAACGCAGGCTTTACGGATGAAGAGAGAGGAAAATTTACGGAGCTGTTAAATGCAGGGTTCACGGATACGTTCCGCTATTTTTATCCGGAACAGGAAGGGATCTACTCCTGGTGGTCCTACCGGTTCCGCGCCAGAGAGAAGAACGCCGGATGGCGGATCGACTATTTCTGCGTATCCGAGTGCCTGAACGACAGGCTGAAGGATGCGAAAATCCTGACGGAGATTATGGGATCGGATCATTGTCCGGTCATGTTGGAGATGAAATAAGATGAGAATAGAACGATCAAAGACGATAGCGCTTGCTGTCGATTATCAGGAAAGGCTGCTCCCCGCAATGCATGAAAGGGAAAAGCTGATTCAAAATTCCGTTTTCCTGCTGGAAGGTCTGAAGATCCTTCAGGTACCCGTAGTCCTGACGCAGCAGTACACGAAGGGACTGGGACAGACAGTGCCGGAGATCGCAAAGGCTGCGGGGACGGCGGAGTATGTGGAAAAGATCAGTTTCAGCGCGCTGGAACCGGTCAGGCCGCAGATCGAGGGTATGAAGTATGTGCTTGTCTGCGGCGTGGAGGCCCACATCTGCGTCCTTCAGACGGTGATCGACCTGAGAGCGGCGGGATATATCCCGGTTCTTGTTGAAGACTGCATTTCAAGCAGGAAGGAGTATCAGGTAAAATCCGCGATAGAAAGAGCGAAGTGCGAGGGAGCGATCCCCGCGACCTGCGAATCGGTTCTTTTTGAACTGCTTGGGCAGGCCGGTACGCCGCAGAGCAAACAGATACAGCGCCTGGTAAAGTAGAGATCAGAGGAATCCGCCATCGATGCCGATGACCTGGCCCGTCATATACATCGGGCTCTCGGCAAGCTGGAAAATCAGGCGTGCCGCTTCCTGCACCGTGCCGAAACGGCCGGCCGGAATGGCTTCCTCAAGGGCGGCGCGTTCTTCCGAAGAGAGGTGGCTGTTCATGGCGGTATCGATCACTCCGCAGGCGATGGCGTTGATCTGTATATTGCTGGGGGCAAGTTCCTTCGCCATGGCCCTGGTCAGGCCGTGGATCCCGGACTTTGCGGCGGAGTAGGCGGCCTCGCAGGAAGCGCCCGCCGTTCCCCAAATGGACGAGATATTGATGATCCTGCCCTGCTTGCGATAGATCATCGGCGGGAGGGCGGCTTTTGAGCAGTAAAATACGGAAGAAAGATTTGTGCGGAGCATATGATTCCACTCTTCGTTTTTCATATCGGTGATCAGGCCGATATGGGAAATCCCCGCATTGTTGACCAGAAGATCCAGACAGCTGCAGGATTGGTAGATCCGGCGGAAGATCCGATCTACTTCTTCGGGATTGCCCACGTCGCCGGGAACCAGCGTACAGGAGCCGGCGGTATCTGCGTCAATCTCAGATCTTACTTTCTCAAGTTCCGCTATGGAACGGTGACAGTTCAGAAACACATGCCAGCCCGCGGATGCGAAACACAGGGCGGCGGCCCTGCCGATGCCGCGGGAGGCTCCGGTGATGAAAACGTATTTTTTCGACATAAAAGGTACTCCTTACTGAAATTCTTTTTCACTATTATACAATAGATCGATTGCTATTTAAATCCTCAAGTGATATGATTTATGCATACAAAAAAGAAAGAGGGAAATGAATGTTCTCAAAATTCAGCGTGAAAAAACCTTACACGGTCGTGGTGGGCGTAGTGTTGATCCTGATCCTGGGATTCGTGACTTTTACCAATATGACGGTCGATCTGCTTCCGGACATGAATCTTCCGTATGCCATCGTCATGACCGCATATCCGGGGGCCAGTCCGGAGGAAGTGGAGACAACGGTGACCAAACCTGTCGAGCAGGCGATGGCGACGGTCAGCAATATCAGCAGTATTCAGTCGTCTTCTGCGGAGAGCGCTTCCACGGTGATTTTGGAATTTGAACAGACGGCGAACATGGATTCCGCCACGATAGAGATGAGAGAAACTCTGGATCAGATTCAGGGATACTGGCCGGACGGCGTGGCAAACCCGGTGATCCTGAAGCTGAATCCGAGCATGATGCCGATTTTGATCGCAGCGGTCAGCGTCGACGGGGAGAACGCGGCCGATACCAGCAGATATATTGAGGAACAGGTGATACCGGAGATTGAAAGCACGGAGGGAGTTGCCTCCGTCACCTCATACGGAAGTATCGAGGAATTTATCCGGATCACGATCAACGAGAAAGAAATTGAAAATTTAAATAGCGACGCACTCGAAAAGTTAAACGAGCAGTTCAAGGAAGCCGAGGCGGCTTTGGCGGATGCAAGGGCGGAAGTGGAGAACGGGAAAGCCGCGCTGGAGAGCGGGCAGTCCCAGGCGTCCGGCCAGCTTGGACAGGCGGAGGCTCAGATGGCTGTGCAGGCGGAAGAACTGAAGCAGGCGCAGCTTGAGATCACGGAGAGGAAAGCGGAGTTGAACGTAGGGGAAACGCAGCTTTCGCAGAATCTGACTCTCATACAGACGTCCAGAGCGGCCACGCAGGCGCAGCTTGAGCAGCTGGAGACTCTGAAGCAGAACGAGGACGCGATCCGGGCGGCTTTCGGAGCGCTGAGCCAGAAAAATCCGGAAGAGCTGACGGAGGAGGAGAGGGCTGAGCTGCAGGAACTCACTTCCCAGATTGCGATGCTGCAGCGGTACGAGGAGACAAAAGAGCAGCTGGAATCAGGAATTGCCGGGTTCGACCGGCAGGAGAACGAACTGAACGCGCAGAGGGAACAGCTGGAGGCGGGCAGGGCCCAACTGAAAGCGATGGAGGATCAGGTGAACGCGGGAGCGCTGACGCTTGCTCAGGCCAGGGCGCAGATGAGTTCGGCTCAGCTTACGGCTGCCGTGGAGATCAGCCGCGGAGCATCTCAGCTCGCGGTAGGAGAGTCGGCGATTGAGCAGCAGGAGACTCAGATGAACAGCGCCCGGGAAGAAGCGCAGGACGGAGCGGATCTGACAAAGATTCTGACGGCCGATATGGTGAGGACGCTTCTTTCCGCTCAGAATTTCAATATGCCGGCCGGCTATATACAGGAGGACGGAACGGATTATCTGATCCGCGTAGGAGATAAATTCAGGGACATTGAGGAATTAAAGGATCTGGTCCTGATGGATACCGAGGGGATGGATCCGATCAGGCTTTCCGACGTGGCGGATGTGGAACTTCTGGATAATTCCGGCGACACATATGCGAAGATCAACGGGGAACCCGGCGTCATGCTCAGCGTTCAGAAGCAGACGGGATACTCGACCGGGGAAGTCAGCGACCGGGTGATGGAGCGCCTGGAAGAGCTGCAGAACGGGGAAACGGGTCTTCATACCATCACCCTGATGGATCAGGGCGTTTATATTGATCTGGTAGTTAGATCGGTTTTGCAGAATCTGCTGTACGGCGCTGTGCTGGCGGTTTTGATCCTTCTGGTGTTTTTAAAGAGCGTAAGATCGACGCTGATCATCGCATTTTCTATTCCTATCAGCATTATGACGGCGCTGACAGCCATGTATTTTTCGGGCGTGACGCTCAATATCATATCCCTTTCGGGGCTTGCCCTCGGAGTGGGAATGCTGGTGGACAATTCGATCGTTGTGATTGAGAATATATATCGTAT
>CANRMH010000101.1 GCA_947631695.1 uncultured Lachnospiraceae bacterium
CAATCCTTCCGCCGCAGGAAAACCCGGCCGAAAGCAGCCGCGTTTTCTCCCGCATCCTATCTCCCTTATATGCGGGAGATCCTGTCCCACTCCATGCCTTTGACGGCAAACCGAATCCTGCTCAACCTGCTTCAGAGCGTGGAGGCCGTCTCCATTCCGATCCGTCTTCAGCTGTACGGGCTCACGGTCAGCGAGTCGCTGAGCATGTATGGAGTTCTTACCGGGATGGCCCTTCCCTGCGTCCTCTTTCCTTCTGCCATCACGAATGCCGTCGCCACAATGCTTCTTCCGACCATTGCGGAAATCCAGGCGCTGAACGATCAGAAGAAAATGAGGAAAGTCGTTAAAAAAGCCGCGTCGCTTTGTTTTCTTCTGGGCGCAGGCTGCTGCGTCTTCCTCCTGCTCAGCGGAAAATTCATCGGAATCTACCTCTTCCACAGCACAATGGCGGGTCAGTTCATCATAACGCTGGCATGGATCTGTCCTTTTTTATATACCAACAGCAATCTGATCAGTATCATCAACGGACTCGGAAAGACGACGGTTTCCTTTCTTTTCAATACCGGTGGGCTGCTGGTCAGGATCGGGAGCATCCTGCTCCTGATCTCAAAATACGGGATCCAGGGATACCTTTGGGGTCTGCTGCTAAGCCAGCTTCTGGTCTTTTTGCTCAGCATACTGTATCTGTACCGCGTTTTTAAAAAATCTTTTCGAAGTTAAAAATTCACAGTATCGCACAGGAAGCGAAGTCTCCCGCGCGATAAAAAAGCAGCCGGAACCTTCCGACTGTTTTTTCTATCAGGAATGCCGAAGCATGCTCGGGGTGATCGTCTCCTCCACTCCCGCCTTCGCCGCATATCCTTTCAGGATTTTCCAAAAGCCCTGTCGGCTCATCCTTCTTCCGCTGATATTCGGAAACAGAACGTCCGAATCGGAATCCTTCAGAAGTTTTTCCCGTCCGTCCGTCAGATATGCCCTCATCGTATTCTGAGTCTGCACATTGATCGGATAAGCGTTCTGATTATTCTCATAATGGCACTGCAGATATCCCAGCTCCAGATTCACATCCTGAACCCTCAGGCCCACCAGTTCCTCCACCATAACACCCGTGGAGTACAGCAGTTCGATCATCGCCTTATCCCGCAGAATTTTGGGCGTTTTCCCTTCCGGAACCGCCAGCATCTTTTCCACGTCCTCTTTCTTCGCGCTCTTCGGCGCCCTGCGCTCGATCTTTGGGCTGTTCAAATGCGCCGCGACGTCTTCCCGGATGATCCCCTGTCTCAGCAAATACAGAAAGAAGCCCTTAATGGACGCTACATTTCGGGAAATCGTCGTATTGGTAAGTCCCTGCTTCTCCATAAACAGCATATAGGAATTGAGATTTGTTTCCGTCACTTCCCTGACATCTGTCACACCCTGGGACGCCATATACTTTTCAAGTTTGAACAGATCTCTCCGATACGCCATCTCGGTGTTCAGCGAAATGCCTTTCGTGCTTTTTAAATCTTCTACATACTCTAAAATTATTTTTTTCATATTATTATCTCCCATCGTATAATTAGATTATACGGACAAACAATATAAAAATCAAATTGTTTTTATAAACATTTTCATTAAAATTGGATTAACATGACATTCCAGTATCATTCCGGTTGCAAACAGAAGAAGAAACGCCAGCGTTTTTGTAACGTCCCACCTGGACTTTGGATAGGTATACAAACACCAGAGCAGGATCAGGAAGCTTCCGGCGTAAAAGAGAAAATGCGGAGTAATCGCAGTCAGGCAAAAAAGAATCCCCTTCATTCCCATCCTGATGATCGCGGAGGTGACCAGCATCCCGCTCAGGAAGCCTGTCCATACCAGGAAGAAAGCCGCCGCCCATCTGCGTATCTTCAGACAGCCTGCCGCCGCAAGCATGGCCACGGGCGTCATGCGCACTCTGAATATATACCATCCGTAATCCTGAACGTCCAGTTCTTCCCGGGCATATTGACTGAGAAAATATTCATTAAACATTCCCATCGCCGCCACATAGTCCTTCGCAACCACATTGGCGTACAAGATCCCCAGAAGAAATCCCGCCATAAAAAACAAAATAAAATATCTTCCATTGCCTCGGAGACGCACATTCATTCCTCCTGTATGTTAAGATATTTCATTATATGTTTCTTCTGTTTCATTATTCCATCTTTGTCCGCTGTTCTTCCCCGTATTTCAGCGCATACGCCAAAACGGCGGACACCGTCTTGGAGTCCTCGATCTCTCCGCTGTATATTTTTTTCATCAATTCGTCCAGCGTATATGCCTTCACGGAAATATATTCGTCTTCGTCCAGGTTCTGCATGGAAGGGATCAGTTCCCGGGCGACATATATATCGATCTTTTCATTGCAAAAAGCCACCGTGGTGCGCAGGGTGATCAGCCAGTCCAGGCGTCCCGCCCTGAATCCTGTTTCCTCTTCCAGTTCTCTCGCAGCGCACTCCGCTCCCGGCTCGCCGGGCCGGTCCAGTTTGCCGGCAGGAATTTCCAGCGTGTAGCGTTCAAGCGCGTTCCGATACTGCCGGACCATCAATATGCGTCCATCCTCCATGACCGGCACAACAGCCGCCGCTCCGTCGTGATGAATAAAATCCCACTCTGCGGTATTTCCGTTCTCAAATTCCATATAATCTTTATATACGTCGATCACTACGCCTTTATATGCCAATTCCCTCTTTACTCTCCTGATCTCGTTGCTCATGACTCTCTCCTGTCCTGTCTCTGTCTTCATGATATAAAAAAGGATGTTGCTTACAACTAAATCTAGCTATCTGACAACACCCTTTCTCTTCTATTTCGCGTAATCTACCACCCTTGATTCCCGGATGACATTTACCTTAATCTGTCCAGGATATTCCAATTCATACTCGATCTGCTTGGAAATATCTCTGGCCAGAAGCACCATATCAGCATCTGATATCTGTTCTGGAACCACCATTACACGAATCTCTCTACCCGCCTGAATGGCAAAAGATTTATCAACTCCCTTGAACTGGTTGCTGATATCTTCCAACTGTTTCAATCTGTTTGTGTATGTTTCAAGTGTCTCTCTTCTCGCACCCGGCCTTGCCGCGGAAATCGTATCCGCCGCCTGAACGATACATGCAATCAGAGATTCCGGTTCAACATCCCCGTGATGTGCTTCGACGGCATTGATCACCGTTGCGGATTCCTTATACTTTCTGCACAGGTCAACCCCGATCTGAATATGTGATCCCTCCACATCATGATCGATCGATTTTCCGATATCATGGAGAAGCCCTGCTCTCTTGGCCAGACGGACATCCAACCCGATCTCGCCGGCAAGCAGCCCGGACAGCTGCGCTACCTCGACGGAATGCCGAAGCGCGTTCTGACCATAGCTGGTCCGGAATTTCATCCTGCCAAGAAGCTTGATCAGTTCAGGATGGATTCCATGCACGCCCACTTCCAGCGCGGCAGATTCGCCTTCCTCCCGGATCATCGCATCGACTTCTTTCTGGGCTTTTTCTACCATTTCCTCAATTCTTGCCGGGTGGATTCTTCCATCAACAATCAGCTTTTCCAGAGCGATCCTTGCGACTTCCCGTCTGATCGGATCAAATCCGGAGAGGACTACGGCTTCCGGCGTGTCGTCTATAATCAATTCCACACCGGTCAGGGTCTCCAGGGTACGGATATTCCTGCCCTCGCGCCCGATAATCCGTCCCTTCATTTCATCGCCCGGGAGCTGCACAACGGAAATCGTAGTTTCCGCCACATGATCGGCGGCGCATCTCTGAATTGCGGTGACAACATAATCCCTTGCCCTTTTGTCCGCTTCTTCTTTCGCCTGTGCTTCCAGCTCTTTGATGATCTTCGCCGTATCATGTTTCACATCATCTTCAACAGTTTTTAATAAATACTCTTTTGCCTGTTCGGAGGTAAGTCCTGAGATTCTTTCCAGTTCCTGCACTCTTTGCTTCGTCAGCTCGTCAACTTTGACTTCCCGCTGTCTCAGCTTTTCTTCTTTTGCCGCAAACCCCGCTTCGCGCTTCTCGATAGCATCTGCCTTTTTATCCAAAGTCTCTTCCTTGGAAAGGACGCGTTTTTCATAACGCTGCAACTCGGCTCTTCTTTCTTTTGTTTCCTTTTCGAGTTCGTTTTTCGTCCGGATGGACTCTTCCTTAATTTCCAAGAGAGACTCCTTTTTCTTGGCCTCAGCTGTCTTCACCGCATCGTCTATGATCTCTCTCGCTTTGTTCTCCGCGTTTCCTATCTTTGAATCTGCATTCTTTCTCAGATTGGAAACCGTGGCATAGTGACTGACGATCGCTGTAACAAGGACGAGTATCACGGCTGCAGCAATTAAAATTCCTATCGGCACAGGAGCACCTCCTTATTTAGTTTTCATTGTACAAATACAACAGTTCAATTCTATACTATTTTCACAAAAATGTCAAGTATTCCGATCATAAAACAGGATAACCTGTCTGATCTCTTCGTACCGGAAGCCTTTTCTTGCCAGATAGCCGCAGATCTTTTCTCTCTCCTTTGCGTCTGCAGCCGACGGATCAAAATGTTTCTTCCTGAGCAGGTCTTCAATCGCCCTCTTCGGATCGTCTTCTCCGTAGTATTTCTCCAGCATATCTTCGACCGTTTGGGAAGAGATCCCTTTGCGGAGCAAAAGCGCGCGGATCTCCCTTCGGCTTTTTTTCCGTCTTCTGCTCTCGATGAATTTCTGCGCATACTTCTCATCATTGACATAGCCGAAAGATTTCACATACTGAAGCGCGGCATCCACCGTCTCCCCGGAATAACCGTCTCTGCGCAGTTTCTCTCGAAGTTCTTCCTCCGTGCGGTCCATATCGTTGAGCAGATGCATTGCCCGAAGCTTTGCCCGGCGGGGAATGATCTCATCTCTAATCTCCAGAAAATCCTTCTGTGCGATCTCTTCGCCGACTTCAATGTGGTACCTGGTCAATTCTCCCCGGTACAGGACAAAAGAAGGCCGTTCGTCTATGTATATCCGAAATCTGGTTTTCGTGATCTGTTCGATCCCCGTGACTGTCATCTCAGTTTTGCTCCGGCCTGGCTGTTTTCTCGGAATCCGCGTCGGCGTCACCCTGATCGGCGTCAAATTGGAAATGGGCTCTCACCTTATCCTCGATCTCCTGCATGATATCCGGATGCTCTCTCAGATAGACCTTGGCATTTTCACGGCCCTGTCCGATCTTGCTTCCGTTATAGGCGTACCAGGAACCGCTCTTGTTCACGATATCGACAGACGCCGCAAGATCCAGGATATCCCCTTCCCTTGAGATTCCCTGTCCGAATATAATATCAAATTCCGTCTCCTTAAACGGCGGAGCAATCTTGTTTTTTACTACTTTTATGCGAGTCCGGTTTCCTACGATCTCTCCACCCTGCTTTAATGTCTCGATCCTGCGTACATCCAGACGCACGGATGCGTAAAATTTCAGGGCCCGGCCGCCCGTGGTCGTCTCCGGATTTCCGAACATCACAC
>CANRMH010000102.1 GCA_947631695.1 uncultured Lachnospiraceae bacterium
GGTTGGAACCGGAAGTGTGGTCTGTATGGCAAGTGACCTGCTGCCTGTGGACGAAAAGAACTGGTACGTACCCGTTTGGCTGATTTAATAAGTATTTTGCAGAAAGAACGAGGGCTTAAATCCGCTCTGGCGGATGACCGCGGTCAATTTCAGGGTGGGGAGGGAGAGAAGCCAAATGCTTGAAAGAGCGATATACTCCGAGATATGCAGTCATGACGGGATTACCGCAAAGGAAATCGCGAGGGCGGTTGGCGCCGACAGACATATCGTTAACCAATATCTGTACCGGACGCCGTTTTTAAGAGAACTGTGTTATCGGGACGAAGAGTTTCGGTGGCATGGGCTGATCCGGCAGTCAAGGCCGCATACGGGGCTTGGAGATTTCTGCGGATATTACGGCACGGCTGCGGAATTTCTTGCGCTGAAGGAAGATGAATGGTTTGAGATGCTGCTTTCGGGCTGCAAGAATGTCGGCCGCAATCTGAATGACACGAGGGGCCTGTATCATTCTTTCCGGGATTGTCATGCGGTTATGACGGCGCTGTTTGAGGATCTGGAGGATGTATTTTGTCCCGACTGGGAGATCGCTTTTGAACTTCGGGTTAACCGGGCAAGGCATATCCGGATTTATGCGGATGTTCTGGTGATTACGGAAAATAAAGTGTTTTCTCTGGAATTTAAGATGAAGGATAGGAGCGATCCGAGCGAGATCCTGCAGGCGGCAAAGTACACGGAGTATCTTGAGGTGCTGTTCGGGCCGGACTATGATGTGATTCCGGCTCTGGTCCTGACCGGCGCGGAGGATCTGTATCGGTATGAAATACTTGGAAATACCGACGCGCTGATTCCCGTCTGTTCCGGTGATATGCTGTTTAATCTGTTTGATGAATATATGGGATTTTTGAAAGAGTGAGGGACGAGATACCGGCGGCGGACCGTCTGCATATAATATAGCAACCAAAAAAAGGGACGAAAATATATGGCTATTGGATATCTGCAGATACAGGCGAGGACCGCGCAGGATGCTGTACCGCTTGAGGGCGCCCGGGTTTGGGTGCTGGACGATGAGGGAAATGTACTTTACCGCCTTGTTACGGATGAAAGCGGGGAGACGCAGACGGTTTCACTGAAAACACTGGACAAGAGCTTTTCACAGGACCCGGATTATCTGGGAATGCCTTACATGGACTACAGCGTGGTCGTGGAGGCGGAGGGGTTTGAGCCGGTCTCCTTTACAGCGATTCCGGTTTTTGACGGGGAAACAGCGGATCTGCCGGCTGCGCTTGTTCCGATTCGGGAGCGGGCGGCCTCCCAGACAATGGAAAATATCTACGTTGGAGCGCCCGCCGTGGCGTTTGGGAGACAGCGGGAGCAGGAGGGGAATTTTGCGGGGCCGCGTGTGCTGCGTCAGGTGGTAATTCCCAATCCGATCACCGTACATCTGGGCGCGCCGAACGCCCAGGCGGCGAATGTACAGGTTCCGTTTCTGGACTACGTGAAAAACGTTGCGAGCAGCGAAATTTATCCCACCTGGCCGCAGGCGGCTCTGAAAGCCAATCTCTACGCGATCATGACCTTTGCGCTGAACCGCGTTTATACGGAATGGTACAGGAGCCGCGGCTATAATTTTGATATTACAAACAACACGGCATATGACCAGTATTATGTTCCGGGGCGGCCGATCTACGGTTCTGTCAGCGACGCGGCGGACGAGGTGTACGGGGAATATGTCCGCAGGCGGGGACAGAACGCGCCTTATTTTACATCTTTCTGCAGCGGGACAACGACGACCTGCGAGGGACTGTCCCAGTGGGGAACCGTCTCGCTTGCCAACAGGGGCTACGCTCCGGAGCAGATCCTGAAATACTATTACCCGGACGACATTGAGATCGCGCAGACCAATATTGTCACAAATGCATTGTCCTCGTATCCCGGGACGGCTTTGCGCGTCGGGAGTACAGGGCTGGATGTTCAGACGATCCAGGCTTATCTGGAGAGGATCCGGCGCAACTACCCGGCGATCCCGGCAATCACGGATCCGTCGGGTACATTTGGCGAAAGCACACGGGCGGCGGTGCAGAAATTCCAGAGTATTTTCAATCTGGCCTCGGACGGTATCGTGGGGAGGGCGACCTGGTATAAGCTGTCAAGTTTATACACGGCGGTGACCCGGCTGGCGGAGCTTGGCAGTGAAGGCACAGGCCTTGGCATCGGAACGGTTCCGCCCGGAACGGTTCTGCGGCAGGGTTCGAGCGGTCAGGACGTAGTGACGCTGCAGTATCTGCTGAACGTAGTCTCCCGGTATTACCCGGATATCCCTGCTCCGGCGCAGGACGGTGTCTTTGGCAGCAGGACGCGGCAGGCGGTCGTCGCTTTTCAGCGGGAAACGGGACTGGATCCGGACGGGATCGTCGGCCCGCAGACCTGGCAGACACTGTACAATATTTATCTGGGCATTGAGGAAAATGTACCCATGCCCGAACCGGATACGGACACGATCGCATACACGGTTCAGGCGGGCGACACGCTCTGGCTTCTTGCCCGGCGCTATGGGACTACGGTGGAAGCGATCATGCAGGCAAACGGGCTGACCGGGGATCTGATCCAGATCGGGCAGGTGCTGCGTATTCCGGTCGGATGAATGGAAATCAAAGGCGGGGCTGAAGAACCGGCCCTGCGTGCGACAAACGGCGCTTGTACTTTCTTCCGGGCTGCGTTATGATGGAAAAAAATCCGGCAGGAGGAAGAATCGTGGGAAATTTAAGCACACTTTGTTATCTGGAGCGTGACGGGAAGTATCTGATGCTTCACCGCACAGTGAAGAAAAATGATATAAATAAGGACAAATGGATCGGCGTGGGAGGGCATTTTGAGGCTGATGAAAGCCCGGAGGAATGCCTGCTGCGGGAGGTGCGGGAGGAGACCGGCTACACTCTTACATCCTACCGTTACCGGGGGATCGTGACCTTCGTATCCGGGGACGGTGTGACGGAGTACATGTCCCTGTTCACGGCGGATGGTTTTGAGGGAGAACCCGTCGCCTGCGATGAGGGAGAACTTGAGTGGGTGGAGATCGAACAGGTGTGGGATCTGGATATCTGGGAGGGGGATAAAATTTTTTTTCGTCTGATTGACGAGAATGCAGATTTTTTTTCTCTGAAGCTTGTGTACGATGGCCGCGGAAGACTTTTGGCCGCGTCGCTTAACGGTGCGCCGATGGAACTGTTTGATATCCTGGATGAACATGGGGAAAAAACCGGCCTTGTCCGGGAACGCGGCGTCGCTCACAGGGAGGGAAGCATCCATGGAACCGTCCACACCTGGATCGTGAGAGAGAACGGACGAAATGGATATGACGTACTTCTCCAAAAGCGCAGCAGCCGGAAAGACGCCCATCCCGGATGCTATGACGTTTCGTCTGCCGGGCATATCTGCGCGGGAGACGGCCCCCTTTCTACAGCAGTGCGGGAGATGGCGGAGGAACTTGGAATATATACCGTTTCGGAGGATTTAAGTTACGTGGGAACTCATGCCGGCAGATTCGACGGGACGTTTCACGGACTTCCTTTTCATGACAGGGAGCATAGCTTTGTCTATGTCTATCAAAGACCGGTAGACGACAGCCGGCTGGCGCTTCAGGAATCAGAGGTGGAAAAAGTGATCTGGATGGATTATGAGGAGTGCCTGTCGGGCGTGCAAAATCATACGTTTCCCAACTGTATCTGCGAAGATGAGCTGCGGATGGTGGGCGAATATCTTCGGACTCAGGCTGCCCGGGACAACAAAGCTTATTGGAATATACAGAAGCGTCCGCGGTGAATCTGGCGGGATCAAATTTTCAAAGATTCAATAGAAACGGAAGCCGCGATATGGTATGATAGGGATATCTTATCGGAGATGGAAGATCGGGTTTTGTATCTGTGGAGAAAGCGGGCGGAAAATGTATCGGTTACTGATCGTTGAGGATGACAGGGGAATAGCGGATGCTATTGAGAGGCAGGCGATAATGTGGGAACTGGAAGTTCGGAGCGTGCGGAATTTCCGCCGGGTGATGGCGGAATTTGCGGAATTTGACCCGCATATTGTCCTGCTGGACATTTCTCTTCCGTTTTTTAACGGCTATCACTGGTGCGGTGAGATGAGGAAGGTATCGAAGGTTCCGATCCTGTTCATTTCCTCCGCCTCCGACAATATGAACATCGTGATGGCGATGAACATGGGCGCGGATGATTTTATCGTGAAGCCCTTCGACCAAAGCGTTCTGATGGCAAAGATTCAGGCGATGCTTCGGCGCGCCTACGATTTCGGGGCGTCCGCTCCGGTTCTCGAGCATCGGGGCGCTCTTTTAAATACCGGAGATCAGTCTCTCGTCTATCAGGACAGGAAAATACCGCTCACCAAAAATGAGTTCCGGATCCTGCTGGTTCTGATGGAGAACAGGGGGAAGGTCGTAAGCCGGGAGAAACTGATGGAACGGCTTTGGGAGACGGACAGCTTTGTGGACGAGAATACCTTGTCCGTCAACGTGAACAGGCTCCGCAGGAAGCTGGACGCGGCGGGGCTTTCAGACTATATCACGACGAAGTTCGGCGTAGGTTACGCCGTTTTGGATTCATGACAATAGAAAACCCGCGCTGCGGGTTTTCTATTGTTGAGGGAAGCGTATGAAATTATTTTACCGGTATCTCAGACAGAAACGAAGAAGCCTGCTTGCGGTCTGCGGCGCGTTCCTGATTTTCTTTGTAACCTTTCTGCTGTACCGCCTCCCTCTGGGCGCGGTCGCTTATCCGATCCTGCTGTGCGCGCTGCTGGGCGCAGTCTTTATGGCCCGGGATTTTTGCAGGGTCAGGATGAGGCATGAAACATTACAAAACATACGGAATCTGTCTGATCTGACGGACGATATTTTTTTGAGGACGGACGGGATCGAAGAGGAGGATTATCAGACTATCCTGCGGCTGCTGCGCGAGGAACAGATAGAATTTCAGAACATGCTGAACCGGAAGTATTCGGATATGGTGGATTACTATACCGTGTGGGCGCATCAGATCAAGACGCCGATCGCTTCCATGCGGCTGAATTTGCAGAACGAGGACTCTGTTCTTGCCCGGACGCTCTTTGCCGATCTGTTTCGGATTGAACAGTATGTGGAGATGGTGCTGATGTTTCTGCGGCTGGGTTCAGAGAGTACGGATTACGTATTCAGAGAACATGATCTGGATGGGATCGTAAGGCAGGCGGTGAAGAAATACGCGGACGAATTCATTGTCCGCAGGCTGAAATTGAACTATGAGCCGTGCGAGGCTGTCGTGGTCACGGACGATAAGTGGCTGTCCTTTGTGATCGGACAGGTGCTGTCCAACGCGCTGAAATATACCCCGCGGCAAAAGGAAGGTTCCCCGGCGGAAGGGTGCATCTCGATCTACATGGAGCCTGGGAAAAAATTGTGCATCCGGGATACCGGCATCGGGATCGCGCCGGAGGATTTGCCGCGCATTTTTGAGAAGGGCTACACCGGC
>CANRMH010000103.1 GCA_947631695.1 uncultured Lachnospiraceae bacterium
CACAGAAACGGCAGGCTGATCTGCCACTACTGCGGATATGAGAAGCCCCTGATCCGCAAATGCCCTTCCTGCGGCTCCGGACATATCGGGGGATTCCGCGCGGGGACGCAGCAGATAGAGGAACTGGTCAGGAAGGAATTTCCGGGCGCGCGCGTGCTTCGGATGGATACGGATACGACAAGAAACAAGGACGGATACGAGAGAATATTGTCTGCTTTTGCGGACGGCAGGGCGGATATCCTGATCGGCACGCAGATGATCGTCAAGGGGCATGATTTTCCGAACGTGACTCTGGTAGGGGTGCTGGCGGCGGATATGTCTCTGTATTCCGGAGATTACCGAAGCGGGGAGCGGACGTTTCAGCTGCTTGCCCAGGCGGCGGGAAGAGCCGGGCGCGGGAAGGAAAAAGGCGAGGTAGTCATTCAGACGTACAGTCCGGATCATTACAGTATTATGGCGGCGGCGGATCAGGATTATGAAAGGTTCTACAGGGAAGAGATCCGTTACCGTGAAATGATGGGTTATCCGCCTGCGGCGCAGCTGCTGGCAGTGCTGCTTGTGGGACGGGACGAGGATCTTCTGGGACGCGCGGCGTCCTATCTGAGAGAATTTGTCAGACGTCTGGACCGGAACGGACAGATCGATCTGATCGGGCCGGCAAGCCCCGGCGTGAAAAAAGTAAACGACAGATATCGAAAGATCCTCTATCTAAAATGCAAAGAATATGATATGCTGATGAGAGCGAAAGATAAAATGGAGCAGTATATAGAGATAAACGAAGGATTTCAGAGTCTTAACATTCAGTTTGATTTTAATCCGATGAATATCTTTTAGAAAATAAGGAGAGAGGGCAATGGCAATCAGAAAGATCAGAGAGCTGGGAGATGAAATTCTGACCGGAAAATGTAAGGAAGTAACGAGGATGACGCTTCGGACAAAGATACTGATCCATGACATGCTCGATACGATGTACGAGGCGATGGGGGTGGGCCTTGCGGCCTCTCAGGTTGGTATCCTGAAAAGGATCGTAGTGATCGACGTCGGCGACGGGCCGATCGTGCTGGTCAATCCGGAGATTATCGAGTCCTCCGGTGAGCAGACCGGGGAGGAGGGATGTCTGAGCGTCCCCGGAAAAGCCGGTACGGTGACCAGGCCGAACTATGTGAAAGTCCGCGCGCAGGACGAGGATATGAAAGAGTTTGAGATCGAGGGCGAGGGACTTCTCGCAAGGGCGTTCTGCCATGAGATCGACCATCTTGACGGAAAAATGTACGTGGATCTGGTGGAGGGCGGCCTGCACGACGTGAACAGCGGGGAGGATGAGTGATGAGGGTTATATTTATGGGAACTCCCGATTTTGCCGTGGGGACATTGGGAGCGCTCATCCGGGACGGACACGAGGTGGTTCTCGCTGTGACCCAGCCGGATAAACCCAGGGGACGGGGGAAGGAGATGCAGTTTTCTCCCGTCAAGAAAGAGGCTGAGAAGTATGGGATCCCCGTATTTCAGCCGGCGAGGATCCGGGAGGCGGCGTGTATCGAATACCTGAAGAAGTATTCGGCGGATGTGATTGTCGTGGTGGCGTTCGGACAGATCATTCCGAAAGAGATCCTGGAGATGCCGCCATACGGATGCATTAACGTCCACGCTTCCCTGCTTCCGAAATACCGGGGCGCGGCTCCGATCCAATGGGCGGTGATCCAGGGAGAGAAGGTATCGGGAGTCACGACGATGCGGATGGACGAGGGACTGGACACGGGGGATATGATCGGCCGGACGGAAATCGTTCTGGATGAGAAGGAAACCGGGGGAAGCCTTCATGATAAGCTGGCTGAGGCGGGAGCGCAGCTGTGCGTACGCACGCTTCGGGAGCTGGAGGCCGGGACAGCCGTCTTTGAACCGCAGGGGGACAGTCCTACCGCTTACGCGAAGATGCTGAACAAGAAGATGGGAGAGATTGACTGGAACCGTCCCGCGTTCGAGATTGAGCGCCTGGTGAGGGGATTGAATCCGTGGCCGAGCGCATACACGGACTTCGGCGGAAAAGTCATGAAGATTTGGGCGGCGGACGTCGTCTCGGAAAATTCCTCCAAAGCGCCCGGAACTGTGGCAAAGGTGGAAAAGGAACTGTTCTGCGTGCAGACCGGGGACGGGATGCTGGCGGTCAGGGAATTGCAGATGCCGGGGAAAAAACGCATGGATACGGAATCATTCCTGAGGGGGAATGCGGTCGGCGAAGATACGGTTCTCGGCGCAAAACGATAAATGGCATTTGAAAGAGGAGGTTTTGAAGGTGTATTATCCGATGATTTATTTTGATCCGACTTATTTTCTGGTGATCATAGGAGTGCTGCTGTGCCTGGCAGCCTCCGCAAAAATGAATTCCACGTTTAACAAATATTCCAGAGTCAGAAACCACGGCGGCCTGACGGGCGCGGAGGCGGCGCGGAGGATCCTCAATAACGCCGGGCTTTACGATGTGCGCGTTGAGCATATAGCCGGCAATCTTACGGATCACTATGATCCGAGAAGCAAGGTTCTGCGCCTGTCGGATTCCACATATAATTCCGCGACGGTGGCTTCCGTCGGCGTGGCGGCTCATGAGTGCGGGCATGCGATCCAGCACGCGAAAGGCTATGTCCCGCTGCGTGTGAGAGGGGCGCTGGTGCCTGTCGCGAACTTTGGAAGCGTGATCGCGTGGCCGCTGATCCTGATCGGGATCCTCATGACGAGCAGAAGTACGAGTCTGTTTCTGAATCTGGGCATTCTGGCATTTTCACTGTCCGTCCTGTTCCAGATCGTCACGCTGCCGGTGGAGTTTAACGCGTCCGGGCGCGCGGTTCGGATTCTGGAAAACAGCGGGATCCTGTACCCGGATGAAGTGTCCGGCACAAAGAAGGTGCTTACGGCCGCCGCGCTGACTTACGTCGCGGGAGCCGCCTCATCGATCCTGCAGCTTTTGCGTATCTTACTTCTGTTTGGAAACCGGAGGAACGATTAGAGCGGACGAAAGGAGAGCGGATGGCGAGAAATGTAAATGCAAGGGAGCTGGCGCTGGAAATTCTGCTTTCTGTAACCAGGGACGGGGAATATGTCCATATCGCGCTGCGAAACGTGCTGGAAAAGCATCAGTTCCTCGAAAAAAAAGAGAGGGCTTTCATTACCAGGGTGACGGAGGGAACCCTGGAACGCATGGTGGAGATCGATTATATCATCAATCAATATTCCACGGTAAAAGTGAATCGAATGAAGCCTGTCATACGGACGATTATCAGGAGCGCGGTCTATCAGATGAAATATATGGACAGCGTTCCTGATTCTGCAGTGTGCAAAGAGAGGCTTTAACGGACTGAAGGGCTTTGTGAACGGAGTCCTGCGCACGGTCGGAAGAAATCTGGACAAGATTGCGTACCCGCCGAAAACGGACGCCGCGGCCTGGATGTCCGTGGCATACTCCATGCCGGAATGGATCGTGAGGCAATGGCTGGAAGTCTATGACCGCGAAACGGTGGAAACTATGCTTCGGGATTTTCTGGTGGAGAAACCTACATATATCCGGTGTAATCTGATGAAGACCAGTCCGGAAGCCCTGATCCGGAAACTGGAGGGCGAAGGGGTGAAGGTCCGCGTATCCGGGCAGCTAGCGTACGCCCTTATGATATCCGGCTACGACTATCTGAATGCGCTTGAAAGTTTCCGCGATGGGGAATTTCAGGTGCAGGACATAAGTTCTATGATGGTGGGGGAATGGGCCGCTCCGGGGGAAGGAGACTATGTTATCGACGTCTGCGCCGCGCCCGGGGGCAAAGCGCTGCACCTGGCGGAAAAGATGAGGGATACAGGAAAGGTGGAGGCGAGAGATCTGACGGATCACAAGGTGGAATTGATCCGGGAAAATATCGAGCGGTCCGGCCTGCATAATATAGAGGCGTTCAGATGGGACGCGTCGGAGCGCGATCCCGGATCTGTGGGGAAAGCGGATATTGTCGTTGCGGATCTTCCGTGTTCCGGTCTGGGCGTCCTCGGGAAAAAACCGGATCTGAAATATAAGATGACGGCCAAAACGCAGCGGGAGCTTACAGGGCTTCAGAGGCGGATCCTGTCGGTTGTAAAGGATTATGTGAAGCCGGGCGGCATGCTCTTGTACAGCACCTGTACGGTCCACCGGGCGGAGAATGAAGAAAATGCAGAGTGGTTCCTTAAGAAGAATCCGGAATTTATACTTGTCAGGGAACAGCAGATGCTTCCGGGACGGGACGAGGGGGACGGGTTCTACATTGCCGCATTCAGAAAGGAACGTTTGAATGAGCGTGAATAAAAAAGATATCTGTTCGTACAGCTTTGAGCAGCTGGCGGAGGAAATGGAAAAACTCGGAGAAAAGCCCTTTCGGGCAAAGCAGATCTATGAGTGGCTGCACGTCAGGCTTGCGGATGATTTTGACGAGATGACCAATCTGTCCAAAAACCTGAGAGGCAGGCTGGATGAAAGATATGAGATAAGGAAAGTGGAAGTGCTGAAGCGTCTCAGGTCAAAAGCGGACGCCACGGAAAAGTTCCTGTTTGAATTATGCGACGGGAATGTGGTGGAGAGCGTATGGATGAAATATCCATACGGCAATTCCGTGTGTATCTCTTCCCAGGCGGGATGCCGGATGGGATGCCGCTTCTGCGCCTCGGCGATCGGAGGGCGGATCCGTGACCTGACGCCGTCGGAGATGCTGAGACAGGTCTACCGGATACAGAAACTGACCGGGGAGAGAGTATCCAATCTGGTGGTGATGGGAACGGGGGAACCCCTGGATAATTACGATAATTTTCTGGCTTTTATACATATGATCACCGACCCTCGGGGGCTGAATATCAGCCAGCGGAGCGTCACCGCGTCCACGTGCGGCATTGTCCCCAATATGAGAAGGCTGGCAAACGAAAAGCTTCAGATTACGCTGGCGCTGTCCCTGCATGGGGCGACTCAGGAAAAGAGGGAGAGGTTGATGCCAATCGCGGGAAAGTACAAGCTTCAGGAGGTTCTGGAAGCGTGCGATTATTATTTTGAGAAGACAGGGCGGCGGGTGACATTCGAGTACAGCCTTATACAGGGTGTGAACGATACGGAGGAGGATCTGCGCGAGCTGACGGAAATTATGAGGAAAAGGAACGGTCATCTGAATCTGATTCCGGTAAATCCGGTCGAAGAGAGAAACTATCGGAAACCGGGCAGGAAAAATGCTCTGGAATTCAAAAATAAACTTGAAAAAAACGGAATAAATGTTACTATAAGAAGAGAAAGAGGCGCTGATATCAACGGAGCCTGCGGGCAGCTGCGGCGAAGTTATGTGACGGTTAAAAAAGGAGAAGGCGATGAAGATATATGCGATGACCGACGTCGGAAGAAGACGTGAAATAAATCAGGATTATGTCTATGCGACGGACAGGC
>CANRMH010000104.1 GCA_947631695.1 uncultured Lachnospiraceae bacterium
ATATCCATTATATTTTACTTTTCGCGCGATTTCAAGCTTCAAAGCAGAAGAAAATTTCCTCTTCCGTCACCACCAGATCCGCGCGCCTGTCATGCGGCTCCGTGCATACTTTCTCCAGAAGCAGCTTTTTCCGACAGACCGCCGCCGTCACAAAATCCGTGCCTGCCAGATACCGGTCGTAATAGCCGCCGCCATGGCCCAGCCTGCGTCCTTCGGCGTCGCAGGACAGGCACGGCAGGATGGCGAGATCAATCTCCGCAGCGGACACCGGGCGGCAGGACGGCTCCGGCTCTGCGATCCCATACCGTCCCGGACGAAGTTCTTCCAGGGAAGTGATCTCGTACGCTTCCATCTCCCCCTCTCCGACACACCTGGGTACAGCGACCCGTTTTCCCATCCGAAGGGCTGTACGGATCAGAGGAACGGTATCAATCTCCCAACCCGCGCCGACAAAGCAGAAAATGCATCCTGCTTCCTGAAACTCCCTAAGTGAGATCAGCTTCCCCCGGATCGCTTCGTCCGCGGCTCTGCAATACTCCGCGCCAAGCGCCGCGATCCTCTTGCGGATTTCCCGGCGCTGCCTCTCTTTTTCATCCCGCACGATTCTCTTCCACACCTGCTCCCCGGACCATCCTTCCTCCTTCGGCCGCTCCACGACGACCAGAACCGCTCCCCGCCGCGCGGCGGCCTCCCGCTTTTCCTGAAATCCTCCCGCTTTTCCGGACTCCTTCGTCACGAAATACCGGGCCTGCGTCCAATCGAGCAGTTCCCGGTTCTCCTCCTCCGTAAACGGTCCGCGCCCTGCGATCACATGATCCTCCGCAAACCCAAGCGCCCGGCATCTGTCCTCCGACTCCGCGCCCGGGAGAATCCGCGCATAGCACCGATTCCCGTAATCTGCAATCTCCGTATAAAGTTGAAGCTCCTTGCTCCCCGTGGTGATCAGGATCTTTCCTTCCGTCCTTTTCAGATATTCGACCGCTTCCTGCACAGATTTGACCCGGACGATCCCGTCCGCGTCCGCATACTCCTCCTCGTCGCGCAGGCAGCGGATATACGGGACGCGGCATTGTTCACAGGCGCCCCGGATATTCTCCGTCGCCTCAGCCGCGAAGGGATGAGTGGCGTCGATCACCAGATCGACCTCCAGCCTTCTCAGGCAGCGGGTCATCTCCTCCCGATCCATTCTCCCGCACAGAACTTGCGCCCCCTGCACATCCCCCATACATGTTTTGCCAAATTCCGTCGCCACGCTCACATAGAGTTGAAGCGGCAGACCGCTCAGCTTCTCTGCGAGTTCGCGTCCTTCCGTCGTCCCGGAAAAGATCAGCACTTTCCTCATGATTTCACTGACCTCCTTCCTCATAATTCAAGACTCGCCCGCAAGTCCTGCACTCGGGATTCTGTCTGTGCCAGCAGATGTATCTCAACCGGAAGCGCGCCGACCGCCACCGTCATGCCTTCCAGACATACCTTTTCCCGGATCAGCCGGACGTCCCGCCGACAGCAGAGAACCGCCCGCTCGCAGACATTGTCCACCCCTGTCACCTGCTCCACAAACGCAGATGAGCTGCTGACTTCGCGCACCTTTCTCAGCTCATCCGCAGGATAAGTCAGAAACGGAACGTCCAGTTCGTCTGCCAGACGGATCAAGCCTTCCTCGTCCCTCTTCAGATCAATGCTGACGATCGCGGCAATCTGTCCGGGCAGAAGTCCTCTGCGCTCCAAAACCCCGCAAAGCCCTTCCCGCAAATCCGCACAGTCCATTCCCCTTCGGCATCCGATCCCCACGATCAGATTTCCAAGAAGCATCGTCAGGATCCGGTCCTTCCGAGGCTGCAATTCCAGAGACTGCGCAATCCGGATTCCGTACCGGAAGCCGTCTGATTCCCGCCCGTCTTCACAGACTTCGATTTCCTTCGGCGGGACGCCCGAAAGTTTCGCGATCTCACCCGCAGCGTGATACAGCCCGACCCTTTCCCCTCCCAGAACCGCGGCGGAAATTCGCTTCGCCAGTCCCCGATCGGTAAGCAGCAGGTGATTATCCCTTGCAAACACATCCACCGCAAACTTCCCCTGCACATCCGTCGCCGTCGTGACAACCGGAACGCCACCTGTACATTCTGCCACATCCCGCGCAATCCCGGCGGCTCCTCCCATATGGCAGGACAGCAGGGGAATCGCGAACTTTCCCTTCTCGTCCACCGCGACCACCGGGGAGTCCGTCAGCTTATCCTTCACCCACGGCGCGATCATGCGAACCGCGATCCCCGCCGCGCCGATGAACAAAAAGCCGCACGATCCCCACCGAGCGCCGATCCATGCGCGCAGGTCATGTTCCACAACATGCAGCCCATGCTCTCCTGCAAAACGCTCCGGGGCATATCCCTCGCACGCATAGCCATAATTTTCCAACTTTCCGCACAGTTCTGCGTTCAGCCTGCTCCCGCAGTCTGTAAAACTGATCACCTGAATTTTCATC
The DNA here is from genome assembly GCA_947631695.1 of uncultured Lachnospiraceae bacterium. Lineage (GTDB taxonomy): Bacteria > Bacillota > Clostridia > Lachnospirales > Lachnospiraceae > Claveliimonas. Next base: position 2,483 of record CANRMH010000104.1, read on the forward strand.
CGCGCCATCGCGTTTTCCCCCTGTCGTCCAGCCGATTTCCCTACAAATTTTCATTGACGGAACAACGGCTCTATGAGTGTAATTATAGATAATGTTACAGGTACATGCAAGTTTTTCCCACGGTCTCTTGCACAACCTGCCGCCATCCGCTACAATGGAGCAAACGATAGAAAGCAGGAAGGGAAACTCCTTATGAAAACATCCAGACTCTTGACCATTTTCCTCGCGGCAGGCTGTGTCTGCGCGCTCTCCGGCTGCGTTCCTTACGACGAATGGAACAGTTATCAGGAGGGCCGGGCAAATGCATCCACTGAGCCCTCCATTGACACCTCGGACAATATGGAACTGCTGTCCGACGCCCTGACCCAGGTGGATGCAAAGATCGACGCCGCCCTCTCCCGCAGCGAAACCGACGAAATACAAAGTGCGGATTCGGATCTGAAAAATGAGCTGGAAGCCCTGGAACACCGCATGGACGTCTACGGCGATTACCTGGAAGACCAGAACCGGCGGGGCGAACTCTCCGCCGCTGAATACCGGAAGCTGGAACGGGAACTGGAAGATCTGGAAGACAGACTGGAAGAGGCGGAAGAAAAACTGGAGGGCTGAACGGTAAAATCTGCCGTACAGCCCTCCTTATCCCTGCCGCAGACGGCCGCCGCTCTCCCCGACCGGAGAGAGGTCGGCGCATCCTCAACAGAGTGTCATCACCAATATCTCTTACTCATTCAACTCCATATTCTTTGCATACGAATACGAAATGATCTCGCCCTGCTTTGTATCTGTATAGCCCTTCTCCCTGTGCGAATAATGAGAGATATCTGCGGAGCCAAAGCTTGCAAACTTATGATTTACCCGTTCTAATACCGCCAGTTCATCCTCAGACAGGACTCCTTCCGGCATATCTTTTTCCGGTATTACCTGATGCTTTTCAAATCCATTATCGTAAGACACTTCAATATGGGCAATATGATCAGCCGCCATCGTACCCAGAACAATATCAACATTTTCGGGTACAGGTCCATACGGAAGATGCGCATCGACCTCGATAGTCTCTCCACACACATCGTATTCTTCCCGCTTTGTAATGAACGTTGTCTCAACTTCTTTTCCACATTCTTCACAATATTTTCTCATCGACGCCGCCTCCTTCACTGAGCAAAATCATCCTCATGAAAGCCAGGACACTTAAGAATATCTTCCCCGTTTTTCTTCTGGAACTTGTATTTGCAGGATTATTTTTAAGCCGTATGCTGCGGAGCAAAGACTAAACTCCTACTCAAAAATACTCGTAATATCCCGATATCGATTTACCACTCGATAGATCTCTATATACTCGTTGACTACCTTGTAGATAATCACATAATCTTCCCAAATTGCATATTTATAGTCCGTTCGAAAGCTGACTCGTTTAGAAAGATCCGAACCCATTCCCGGAAACATCTGAAGATTCTCAAATTTACCATATATTTCCTTCATAGTTTTTGCAGCATATTCTTCATTATCTTCGGCAATATAGTCCCGGATATCCTTCAAATCCTTTGCAACCATCGGATTAATCCGCATTTTTAACATCTTATTCCCCCACAAGCGCTTTCAGTTCATCCAGATCCAACCAACCGTCACTTTCTTTCACTGCCTCCTCAGCTTCCTTCAATTTCATCAGAAGCTTTTTTTCTGCACGGTCACGCTCGTAATCTTCAATATCTATAATCACAAAACGTCCTCTTCCATTCTTGGTCAGATATACCGGTTCTCCTTTGCGGCAATTTTTTAGAACTTCATTATAATTTCTCAAATCAGACACTGGTAAAATATTTGCCATATTTTTTCAGCTCCTTCCTTGATTCCGTATCCTCTCTGTTACTTCTATTATATACAAAAAGCTGTAAAATTCAACGTTGAATTTTACAGCTTTTGTATTGATATATTAATTCTGCTCATATAAAAATAGAATCTCGCCTGCGAGATTCTCCGCCTGCGGCGGGTCGCGTCAGCGGCATCTTCCCATCCGCCGCAGTGCGATCCCGCGGAGCGTTTTTTGTTTCATAGGGAACGAAGTTTCCTATGAAATAAAATATCTGCAAGCCGCTTATCCAAATATTTTTTAACTATCTCATCGGCATTAAATCCGAATCCATGATAATACTCTTCTGCGACACCGCCGCCGTCTTTTCTGCCAATATCATAACCGTATCTGTAAACGTACATCTTTTTGTAAACAACTCACATTCCTGTAGATTCGACGGTTTTGACCATCATCCCCTACTTATATCTTTTATCGAATCGTTTTTTTCCTCGTTTCTTAAAATCTTCTTCAATTTCACCTTTCCATTCCGCACCCACGGGAGCTGCGTCCGGAGCAGCGCATCTCATCATGCAGATCGTATCGCTCACCACGCGATAATTCGTCTCGATCCCCTGGCTGTCATTTTGAAAGGTCACTGAACGGTCCGGTCCGATCCCAAAACTGCCCGCTTCCTTTACCGCATCCATATTGGCGCCAAGAAATAAAAACTCCCAACCATACTTTTCTTTTTCGAGTTCAATCATCTGTTTAATCTGGCTTCTGGAATATTCCCGACTGGCATTTTCCAATCCGTCTGTCGTAATCACAAAAATAACTTTCTCTGCCCTCTCCTCTTCCGGAAGATGCTTTTGTACCAGCGCCATCTGATGAATCGTCCTGCCCATTGCGTCCAGAAGAGCCGTACATCCCCGCACATAGTAATCTTCTGATGTGAGTTCTTTTACCTGGCCTATCGGAAAACGATCATGGATCTGCTCATATTTGTCATCAAACAACACCGTTGTAATATGAGCATCTCCTTCCTGCTTTTTCTGCTTCTCCAGCATCGCATTGAAACCGCCGATCGTATCGCTCT
>CANRMH010000105.1 GCA_947631695.1 uncultured Lachnospiraceae bacterium
GCGGGAATTGATGTCGCCAATGATGTCGCCCATATATTCCTCCGGCATCGTAACTTCCACCTTCATGATCGGTTCCAGAAGGGTCGGTGAAGCCTTCTTCATCGCATCCTTAAATGCGAGGGAACCCGCGATATGGAACGCCATCTCACTGGAGTCCACCTCATGGTAGGAGCCGTCGTACACAGTCGCTTTCACGCCGACAACCGGGAATCCTCCAAGAATACCGGATTTCATCGCTTCCTCGATCCCTTCGCCGACCGCCGGGATATACTCCTTCGGGATCGCGCCGCCGACAACCGTGGATTCAAACTTAAAGGTTTCCTCACCATTTACGTCCATCGGCTCAAACTTCACCTTACAGTGTCCATACTGTCCGCGTCCGCCTGACTGCTTCGCGTACTTGCTGTCAACCTCAACCGGCCTGGTAAACGCTTCCTTGTATGCAACCTGTGGCGCGCCCACATTTGCCTCCACCTTGAATTCGCGCAGAAGGCGGTCTACGATGATTTCCAGATGCAGCTCTCCCATACCTGCGATAATCGTCTGGCCCGTCTCCGGATCCGTGTGCGCACGGAAAGTCGGGTCTTCCTCCGCAAGTTTCGCAAGGGACTCTCCAAGTTTCCCCTGGGAAGCCTTCGTCTTGGGTTCGATCGCCAGCTCGATCACTGGTTCCGGGAATTCCATGGATTCCAGAATAACCGGATATTTCTCGTCGCAGAGGGTATCCCCTGTCGTAGTCACCTTAAAACCGATCGCGGCAGCGATATCGCCGGAATACACCTTGTCAAGCTCCTCCCGCTTGTTCGCATGCATTTGAAGGATACGCCCCACGCGCTCCTTCTTGCCCTTTGTCGCGTTCAAAACATAGGAACCGGAATTCATCGTTCCGGAATACACCCTGAAATACGCAAGTTTTCCAACGAACGGATCCGTCATGATCTTAAACGCAAGCGCAGAAAACGGCTCTTCATCCGACGAATGCCTTACCACGTCGTTGCCGTCCTCGTCCACGCCCTGGATCGCCGGGATGTCCGTAGGCGCCGGCATATATTCCAGAATCGCGTCAAGCAGCTTCTGTACGCCCTTATTCCTGTACGCCGTTCCACAGCACACCGGGATCGCAGCGCACTCGCACGTCGCTTTTCTGAGCACCGCCTTCAAAGCGTCTATGGAAGGCTCCTCGCCCTCCAGATACTCCATCATCAGATCGTCGTCCAGCTCGCAGATCTTCTCCACCAGTTCCGTATGGTAGAGTTCCGCGTCTTCCTTCATATCGTCCGGGATCTCAACGATAGAAATATCCTCGCCTTTTTCATCGTTGTAAATATACGCCTGCATTTCCATCAGATCGATGATTCCCTTGAAATCATCCTCTTTCCCGATCGGGAGCTGAAGGCAGATCGCATTCTTTCCCAATCTGGTTCTGATCTGTTCTACTGCATTGTAAAAATCCGCACCCAAAATGTCCATTTTGTTGATAAACGCCATTCTCGGTACGTTGTATGTGTCAGCCTGACGCCATACATTCTCCGACTGGGGTTCGACACCACCCTTAGCACAGAATACGCCAACCGCGCCGTCCAGCACTCTCAGTGACCGTTCAACCTCTACAGTAAAGTCAACGTGCCCTGGCGTGTCGATAATATTTATACGGTGTTCCAGAGCGCCCGGCTTATTCTTGCAGTGATCCTGCAGAGTCCAGTGACATGTTGTAGCGGCTGAAGTGATTGTAATACCTCTTTCCTGCTCCTGCTCCATCCAGTCCATGGTCGCAGTCCCTTCATGGGTATCTCCAATCTTGTAGTTCACACCGGTATAGTAAAGAATACGTTCGGTCAACGTAGTCTTACCCGCATCAATATGAGCCATAATACCGATATTTCTGGTTCTCTCTAACGGATATTCTCTTCCAGCCATTAATTATTGCCTCCTAAATTTAGAAACGGTAGTGAGCAAACGCTTTGTTTGCCTCTGCCATCTTATGCATATCTTCTTTTCGTTTTACAGATGCGCCTGTATTATTTGCGGCATCCATAAGTTCGTTCGCCAGTCTCTCTTCCATTGTTTTCTCTCCTCTTTTGCGAGAAAAAAATGTCAGCCAGCGAAGCGCGAGAGCCTGTCTTCTGTCCGCTCTCACCTCGATCGGCACCTGGTATGTTGCGCCGCCGATACGTCTTGCCTTAACCTCAAGCACCGGCATGATATTATTCATCGCCGCCTCAAACACTTCGATCGCCGGTTTGCCAGTCTTAGCTTCAACTCTTTCAAACGCCCCATATACAATCTTCTGTGCGATACCTTTCTTGCCGTCTAACATAATATTGTTAATCAGCTTTGTAACCACTTTATTATTGTACATAGGATCCGCCAATACATCCCTTTTTTGAGTATGTCCTTTACGTGGCACGATTCTTCCCTCCTTAAACATATTTGTGTAATCTTACACTGATTAATTCATAGGTACTCACATGTGTCGTTCTAATGATACTGTGCAGTGCACAGGCCATACAGAGAAAAGTTCTCTATTTTATAACCTGCAACTTACTTCATCATAGTTCTGTTTGTGAAATACAAATTAAATTTTACTTCGCGTCTTTGGGCCGTTTTGCGCCATATTTGGAGCGCGCCTGTCTCCTCTTGGCAACGCCTGCCGTATCCAGCGTTCCTCTGACGATATGGTATCTTGTACCCGGCAGATCCTTCACACGGCCGCCGCGGATCAAAACGACGCTGTGTTCCTGAAGATTGTGGCCTTCTCCCGGAATGTAGCTTGTCACTTCGATTCCGTTAGAAAGACGAACCCTGGCGATCTTTCTGAGCGCTGAGTTAGGCTTCTTCGGCGTAGCGGTCTTGACAGCGGTGCAGACGCCTCTCTTCTGCGGTGAAGACGTATCCGTCCCTCTCTTGCGCAGGGAATTGTACCCTCTCTGAAGCGCCGGCGCCGTAGACTTCTTTACAGACGTCTGACGTCCTTTTCTTACTAACTGGTTAAATGTTGGCATTTCTTTCACCTCCTATGATAAAATAAGTTACCGGTTAAACATCTCGTTTATGAGCTGTTTGCCGCACAAAAACAAATACCTGCTTTCATGCACGCTAAAACATTTTATTATGTTTGGCCGGAAAAGTCAAGGATTTCTTATTTTTTTCTTCTATATAACAACAGAAGCCCGACGGCGAGCAGGACGCCCGCCGCAGCCCCTGCGCTATCCAGCAGGATGTCCGTGACCTGTCCGCTCCTTCCCGGCACAAATATCTGGTGCGCCTCGTCGCTTACGGCATACAGCGCGACGCTTAATAATCCAAAGGCCGCCCGGCGGATCACATGGCGGCTCCTCCTGTCCCATACGCCCCAGGCGCCCGACATCAGAAATCCGAGTACGGCATACTCGCTCATATGCGCCCCTTTGCGCACCAGGAAATCGGCTCCCACTGCAAATTGTTCCAGCTCTGCGTTCGTCCACTGTTCCCCGTGGAGACGCATCATTATCCTTCCGATCCACATTCCCACCTCGTGGCTCTCCTGGGCAGACTGCACCGCCGGCTTTGCCGAAAACCAGAAGATCAGCAGCATCCACAAAAGCGTCAGAATGACCCAGACCGCTCTTCTTCTGTCAATCTTTCTCATCCTGTCCTCCAAACTCCTATATGACCGTCAGTTCCTTCGGAAAATGGTTCAGCACCTCGCAGCCGTCCTCCGTAATAAGCACCAGATCCTCGATCCTCACCCCAAGATTTTTCTCCGGAATGTAAATACCGGGTTCCACTGAAAAACACTGTCCCGGGCGGATCACCTCCCTGTTCACGGACGACACGTCCCCGGCCTCGTGGTCTTCCAGGCCGATGGAATGGCCGGTTCTGTGCGTAAAATACGCTCCATAGCCTTTCTCCTCGATGTAATCCCTGGCCGCCCGGTCCACGTCGCACATCCGGTTCCCCGGCTTCGCGGCCAGGATCCCGCGCCGGTTTGCTTCCAGAACGATCCGATAGATCTCCTGTGCATCCTCCGAAGCCTCGCCAAGAAAAAAAGTCCGCGTCATGTCGGAGGCATAGGAATCCTTATAAGCGCCGATGTCGATCACCACGCAGTCCCCCCTCTTCCCTCTCGTATCGTCAGGAGCGTGGTGCGGCAGCGCCGCTCCTCTCCCGAATGCGACAACCGGCTCAAAAGATACCCCCTCGCAGCCCAGCTGCCGGTAGATCTCATATACCTTCGCGGCAAGTTCCCGCTCCGTCAGACCTCCGGCGATCCACGGTACCAGCCGTTCCATCGCCCGGTCGTTCAGTTCGGAGGATCTTCTCATAAATTCCTGTTCAGCCCTGTCCTTCACCATCCGCACATCATCCATGATCCCGGACGCATCGACAAACGCATTGTCCCGACACAGTTCCTGCAGGCGCAGCAGAAATCCCGAAGGCCAGGTCCGGTCGATCCCCATCGCCGTATCCTTTTCCACATACCGGCTCAGGATCTCCACGGCGTCCTCGCCGTCCCGGTACCAGACCATCTCCGCTCCTCCCCAGCCATCCCGACGCGCGGCGCTTGCGGCGGCGTCCTCATCCTTCCGGAACAGTTCATTTAAGATCCATCTGTGCGCGCCGTTTACGTTCAGATACAACGCCTGCATGCGTTCTCCCGGCTGAATACGCCTCCCCGTCAGGTAATAGACCGCCGCCGGATCCGATACAAGCATCTGTCCGATCTTCCGACCCTTCATGGCTCCAAGAACCCTGTTCAGCCTGTCTTTGTTCATATCCATACAGTCCTTTCCTTCTATATAGAAAGGAAATCGGCAGCTTTCACTACCGATTTCACATGCGTTCATTATATTCTATTATCCAAAAAAAGTCAATCGGCGGATTTGGAGCAGTCCCTGCATCCGCTGCAGCTGCCGCAGCCTCCGCTGCACCTGCCTTCCTTTTTATCCTTCCTGATACTTCTTATCGCGAGAACTACCGCTCCCAACACAAGAAGCCCCACGACCGACGTTGACAGCACGCTGCTGATTGCCGCTATTGCCATACTATACCTTCTTTCTCTATGCCTTTGCCTTTTTTGCCGCTATACCGGACATATTCGCCTTTAACGAAGTACTCTCCCTGTACGGGCGGAACAATAGCCAGATAAATCCAATGATCAGAAGAAAAGCCACTGCGGTGCCGATTCCGAATCCGCCGCCCGCCGCAAAGGTTCCGACCTGGTAAATACACAGGGCTACCGCATACGCCAGAACACACTGATAACCGATCGCAAACAGCGTCCATTTCCCGCTGTTCATCTCACGCTTGATCGCGCCCATCGCCGCAAAGCAGGGCGCGCACAGCAGGTTAAATACGAGGAAGGAATATGAAGCGAT
>CANRMH010000106.1 GCA_947631695.1 uncultured Lachnospiraceae bacterium
TCCTGCCCTCCATCATCTCTCTTTCGGAGACGGCTCTAGAGGCGGTGCCGAAAGAGTATGAGGAGGCGTCCCTGGCGCTCGGCGCGACAAAGCTGGAAACGTATTTTCGCGTCTCCGCCCCTGCGGCTAAGAGCGGCATCGCTGCGGCGGTGGTACTGGGGATCGGGCGGGCCATCGGGGAAGCTATGGCGATTATGATGGTAGCGGGAAATGTGGCCAACATGCCGGCGCTTACCCGTTCTGTACGTTTCCTGACCACGGGTATTTCCATTGAGCTGAACTACTCTCAGGATGGGAGCTTACAGCGGCAGGCGCTATTTTCCATCGGGCTTGTCCTGTTTCTCTTTATCATGCTGATCAACGCCTTTTTGAACCTCGTTTTAAAAAGGGAGAAGGAGGGCTGACATGAGACGAAAGATCTATGAAACAGCAGGACGGATTCTTCTGTACGGATGCGCGGCGGTGACGGCCGGGCTGCTCCTGTTTCTCATCGGATACATCCTTTTTCGGGGGATCGGCGGGATCAGCTGGCGTTTTTTGTCCACGGCCGAGAGCGTCATAGGCGGTACGGTGGGCATCCTGCCGGCAATTAAAAATACGCTTTTTGTAATTGTTGTATCTCTGACCGCAGCGCTTCCGCTGGGGGTGGGCGCGGCAGTTTATCTCACAGAATATGCCCTTGACCTTTTGATGGCGGCAAAATATTTTGAAAGAATCGGAGATCACGCCGCGAACATTGCCGGCTGGGTGCTGTTTTCCGTCACCGGGGACAAGGGAGCGCCGCAGGAAGCTGATTGAAAAAAACACGGATTGTGGTATGATCATAATAATAGGTTGTGGGAAAGGAAGTGTTTGCCATGATTTTTTGCGTGGAGGATGACGACGGAATCCGCGAGTTAATGATATACGCTTTAAATTCCGCAGGATTTGAGGCAAAAGGTTTTCCGGACGGCGAGTCGTTCTATGAAGCGCTTTCAGAAAAGGATCCCGAATTGATCCTTTTGGATATCATGCTGCCCGGCGAGGACGGCATCAGCATTTTGAAGCGGCTGCGGGCGGAGGGCAGCATGGTGCCGGTCATTATGGCTACCGCAAAAGGCACGGAATATGACAAGGTGATCGGCCTCGATCTCGGGGCTGACGACTATTTGGCAAAACCCTTTGGCATGATGGAGCTGGTGTCGAGGGTAAAGGCGCTTTTGAGGCGCGCACGCCCGGCCGGGGTCCGCGAGGTACTTGCGCTTGGCAAAATACAGATGGACACGGTACAGCATATTGTGTTGTCAGACGGGAAGCGCGTGGAACTTACCTTTAAGGAATACGAATTGCTCCGCAAATTCATGGAGAATCCCGGGAAAGCGTTCACGCGGGATCAGCTCCGCCTCAGCGTCTGGGGAGACGAATATGCAGGCGAGACCCGCACCGTGGACGTCCATGTCGGCACGCTGCGCACGAAGTTGGGACGCTGCGGCGATTATATTAAAACCGTCCGCGGCGTCGGTTATCGGTTGGAGGAAGGAAAATGACAAAGAAAATTTTCAGGTCAATCTGTCTGGTGGCAATCGCGGTCTTCTTCGCTTCCGCGGCGCTGTTTCTCGGAGTGCTTTACAATTATTTTGGAAATGTCCGGCAGACTCAATTAAAAACGCAGACGGAGCTTGCCGCGCAGGGCGTTGAGAATGCGGGTGAAAAATATTTTGAAGGGCTGGATGCAAAGGGATACCGCATCACATGGATCGGCGCGGACGGCGAGGTGCTTTTCGACAGCGAGGCCTCAACCGCTGAAATGGAAAACCATCTGGAGCGCGAGGAGATTAAGGAAGCCTTAGGGAGCGGATATGGGGAGAGTTCACGCTATTCCGCTACCCTGATGGAACGCACTTTATATAGCGCGAGGCGTTTGTCGGATGGAACCGTAGTACGCCTTTCCGTCGCTCAGAATACGATGCTGACGCTGCTTCTTGGAATGACGCAGCCCATCGCAATGATCATTGTAATCGCCGTGGCGCTTTCTTTCTTTTTGGCGTACCGGCTTTCCAAACATATCACGGAGCCTTTAAATCGCCTGAATCTGGATGATCCCCTGAATAACGAGGGCTACGACGAGCTTTCCCCGCTTTTGCGCCGGATCGACGCCCAGCAGCGGCAGATCAGGACTCAGGCCGACGAACTCAGGAAAAAGCAGGAGGAATTTGAAGCCGTCACGGAAAATATGACGGAGGGGATCGTCGTCCTAAATACAAAGGGTACAGTCCTTAGCATCAACCATGCTGCGGCAGGGCTGTTTGATACCACGAACGCCTGTATCGGACGGCATATGCTGTCTGTCAATCGGAGCATGGAAATATCCGATCTTCTCTCAGAGATGGAAAAGGGCGTCCGGGCGGAGAAAACCATGGAATTAAAAGGCAGAAAATATCAGCTGGATGCAAGTCCCGTATCAGAGGACGGAAGCGTGACCGGCGCAGTGCTTCTTGTACTCGACGTAACGGAAAAGGAGCGGGCCGAACAAATGCGACGGGAGTTTACGGCCAATGTTTCCCATGAGTTGAAAACGCCCCTGCAGATCATAGCCGGTTCGGCGGAACTTCTTTCCAATGGCATTGTCAAAGAAGAAGACCGTATGGGATTCTACACCCGGATTCAGGGGGAGGCTCAGCGCATGATCCGGCTGGTGGAGGATATTATTCGCCTTTCCCATCTGGATGAAGGCGCGGATGATATGCAGAGGGAGGAGGCTGATCTCTTTGCCCTCGCGGACGAAACGATAAAATCACTGCAGGCCGAAGCCGAAGGGGCGCATGTCGCCGTGAACCTTGACGGGGAACCTGCGGTTGTCGATGGGGTACCGCAGCTGCTGCAGAGTATCATTTTTAATCTCTGTGACAACGCCATCAAGTATAATCGGGAAAACGGAAATGTCACGGTAACTGTAAAAGAGAAAAGCGGCTGTGCGGTTCTCTCAGTTGCAGATACCGGCATCGGCATTTTGCCGGAACATCAGGAACGCATTTTCGAGCGGTTTTACCGGGTAGATAAGAGCCGCTCGAAGGAGCTGGGCGGCACGGGGCTTGGGCTGTCCATCGTCAAACATGCCGCCAGACTCCATAACGCGAAGATAGAACTGAACAGCGCAGAAGGCAAGGGGACGGAGATCACTGTCACATTCCCCAAGTCTCAAAGGTGAGAGAGTTTTGAATACGAAAAGCCGCGGAAGTGAGTCCGCGGCTTTTCACTTTACAAGAACTTTACAATATCGTGATAGCGGATTTGATGTTGCTCTTGTAGAATGAGGTCATCAATATAATGGGAATGAAAAGGGAGACAAAACCATGGATATTTTTAATCTGCTTACGATGATCGGCGGCCTTTGCCTGTTTCTGTTTGGCATGAACATAATGGGCGGAGCTTTGGAGCGCAGCGCCGGAGGAAAACTGCGCTCGCTTCTTGAAAAATTAACTTCAAAAAAAGCAATGGGGCTTCTGACAGGACTCGGCGTTACTGCCGTGATACAGAGTTCGTCGGCAACGACGGTTATGGTTGTAGGCTTTGTCAATTCTGGTCTGATGACGCTTCGCCAGGCAATCAATGTCATTATGGGGGCAAATATCGGAACCACGATCACCTCCTGGATCCTGAGCCTTGCGGGTATTGACAGTGGAAATATTTTTATAGAACTGCTGAAGCCCTCCTCTTTCACTCCGATCCTGGCTTTGATCGGCATCATTTTCTATATGTTCTGCAAGAATGGAAAAAAGCAGGACGTCGGCTTAATCCTCCTCGGGTTTTCCACTCTGATGGTTGGTATGGAAACAATGACAGACGCTGTGTCCGGCCTGCGGGATGTTCCGGCGTTTCGGGATCTCTTCCTTTTGTTTCAGAATCCTGTACTTGGCGTCCTTGCAGGAGCCGTACTTACTGCGATCATTCAATCCAGTTCCGCTTCTGTTGGCATTTTGCAGGCTTTAACAACCACTGGGCAAGTATCCTATGGAGCGGCGATTCCTGTCATTATGGGGCAGAATATCGGCACCTGTGTGACGGCGCTGATATCCGCTGTCGGGGCCAACAAGAATGCCAAGCGCGCAGCCATGGTGCATCTTTCCTTTAATGTCATTGGGACGACCGTGTGGCTTACTGTGTTTTGTGTGATAAAAGCAATTCTGACGCCGGTACTTTTCACACAGCCCGCTACGATTTTTGGTATTGCGGTACTCCATTCAGTCTTCAACTTACTTTGCACAATACTTCTGCTGCCGCTGTCCGGTTTCCTGGAAACACTGGCAAAACATTTGATTCCGGATGCAAAGCAGCCGGAGAAAATGGAAGAATTGGATACGCGTCTTCTCGCAACGCCTTCCATCGCGTTGAAACGGTGCTATGAGGTAACTGCAGATATGGCCCGGTGTGCTGTCCTTTCGATGAAAAACGCGATTCAGGCTTTGTATGAATATTCACCGGAACTTGCAGAAACAATCCGGGAGCAGGAAGAAGAGACGGATCATTACGAGGATATACTGGGTACCTATCTGGTTCAGTTAAGCGCAAAACAAATCAGTGAGAACGACAGCGCCGAGGCCGCAAAACTCCTTAAAATCATCGGAGATTATGAGCGCATTGCAGATCACGCCGTCAATATCCTGGAATCTGCTGAAGAATTGAGTCAGAAGAGATTAGGATTTACAGACAAAGCGAAATCTGAATTGTCTGTTCTTACTGCGGCGGTAAGTGAAATTTCAGATCTTACGCTTTCGGCATTTCTGAATGATGACCTGGAAGATGCAGCTATGGTAGAACCTCTTGAGCAGGTGATCGATCAGTTAAAGGAACAAATACGTACGAATCATATTATCCGATTGCAAAAGGGAACCTGTTCCATCGATGCAGGTTTTGTGTTAGTGGATCTGCTTACAAATCTGGAACGGACATCCTGCCATTGTTCCAATATTGCCGGGTGCATCATTGATATGGAACATCATGAAATGAATATCCACGAATCCCTGCGCGCCGTGAAGAGCGGAAGTGAGGATTTCAGAAAAAAATATGATTTTTTTGCGCGCAAGTATGCGTTCAATATAAAATAGACAGGGTACGCCCCGGAATTCGCGATCCGGCCATGATGAAGGCGAAAGATGCTGACTTGAAATTTTAAATTCCAGTGCAGAGTTAAATTCCACCGCATTTTAAATTTTGGCTTGTTTTATATTTTTTTTAGCGTATTAGTAAGAGATATTTGCTATAATATATCCATCTTTTCAAAAAAATCTTTGTTTTCAGGCATGGAAAACGGGCCACTGCGAATCAGTGTGCTGGACTGAATTCCACC
>CANRMH010000107.1 GCA_947631695.1 uncultured Lachnospiraceae bacterium
GATATCAATCGGGACGAATTCAAATCCGCGTGCATACATCTCCTGCACGATCTTCATGTCCTTCAGCGTATTCTTGTCCTTCTGGCTCAGCGAATCCGACCGGCGCTGATAATCCTGCATATGAAGGCTGAGCTGCTCCGGCCCCTGGCACATCAGCTCGTACGAAAAAGCGTCGGCGCGGATACTGAAATAAGCCGCGTAGTAGGCAAGAGGATAGTTGATCTTGCAGTACGCGATCCGGTACGCCATCATCACATAAGCCGCCGCGTGAGCCTTCGGAAACATATATTTGATCTGCTTGCACGACCAGATATACCAGTCCGGCACGCCCTTTTCCTTCATTGCTTCCTCAAACTCCGGCGTCAGGCCTTTCCCCTTGCGCACGCTTTCCATGATGGTAAAGGACAGTTCGCTGTCCATCCCCTTATTGATGAGGTAGGTCATAATATCGTCCCTGGTACAGATTGCCGTGGATATGGTCGCCTTCCCTTCGCGGATCAGTTCCTGCGCATTGTTGAGCCACACGTCCGTCCCGTGCGAGAGGCCGGAAATGCGGATCAAATCAGACAGCGTCTGCGGTTTCGTGTCCACCACCATCTGAATTACGAACTCCGTACCGAATTCCGGGATCCCCAGGCATCCGACCGGGCATCCTCCGATGTCGGAAGGCTGGATTTTCAGAGCCGTCGTATTCTGAAACAGGGACATCACCCCCGGATCGTCCAGCATAATCTTCGTCGCATCGAAACGATGGTCTTTCTCGTCGAATTCGTTTTCCATTTCCGGCGAACTGATATACTCCTCCAGCATCTTGATCATGGTGGGATCATCATGCCCCAGAATATCCAGCTTCAAAAGATTATGATCTATGGAATGATAATCGAAATGGGTGGTGACTATATCCGTATTCATGTCGTTGGCCGGATGCTGCACCGGGGTAAAAGAATTAATATCCTCGCCCAGCGGAAGTACAATGATCCCGCCCGGATGCTGGCCGGTACTTCTGCGGATACCCGTGCATCCCTGCACGATACGGTTGATCTCGCACATACGCTTCCTGGCATTATGTTCCTCATAGTATCTCTTTACATATCCAAAAGCCGTTTTATCGGCCAGAGTGCCGATCGTACCCGCGCGATACGTCTGCCCGTCCCCAAAGATCACTTCCGTGTATTTATGCGCATTGCTCTGGTAATCGCCGGAAAAATTCAGATCGATATCCGGCTCTTTGTTCCCCTTGAAGCCCAGGAAAGTCTCAAACGGAATATCAAATCCGTCTTTTATAAGTTTTTCTCCGCAGACCGGACATTTCCTGTCCGGCATATCCCATCCGCAGCCGCCCGCAAACGCCTTCACCTCTTCCGAATCAAAATCGCTGTAATGGCATTTCGCGCAGTAATAGTGGGGACTCAGCGGATTGACCTCCGTAATTCCCGCCATAGTCGCCACAAAGGAAGAGCCTACGGAACCCCGCGATCCCACCAGATAGCCGTCCTCATTCGACTTCCACACCAGTTTTTGCGCAATGATATACATGACGGCAAAGCCATTGGAAATAATGGAATTCAGTTCCCTCTCCAGGCGCTCCGTCACAATCTCCGGCAATTTCTCTCCGTACATCTCATGGGCGCGGTTATAGCAGATGCTTCGCAGAAGCTGATCCGAATTTTCGATCACCGGCGGACATTTGTCCGGACGCACCGGGGAGATCTTTTCCACCCAGTCGGCGATCATCCCGGGATTCTCGATCACTACCTCCCGCGCTTTCGCAGCTCCCAGATATTCAAATTCCTCCAGCATCTCATCGGTCGTGCGGAGATAAAGAGGCGCCTGCCTGTCCGCGTCCGCAAAGCCCTTTCCCGCCATGATGATACGGCGGTACACCTCATCTTCGGGATCCAGGAAATGTACGTCGCAGGTAGCCACAACCGGTTTGTGGAACTGTTCTCCCAGCCGGACGATCTCCCGGTTGATCTCCCTCAAATCTTCCTCATCCCGTATTTTCGCGATCCTGTCGCTGTCCAGCATAAAACGGTTGTTTCCGATCGGCTGTATTTCCAGATAATCGTAATACTCCACGATCTTTGTGATCCGCTCTTTTGATCTGTCATTCAAAAGGGCCTGGTACAGTTCCCCCGCCTCGCAGGCGCTTCCCAGGATCAGTCCCTCGCGGTATCTGGAAAACTCGCTTTTCGGGATCCTGGGCTGGCGTCCGAAATACTGCAGATGCGACTTGGATACCAAAGTATACAGATTTGTCCGCCCGATATCGTTTCTGGCAAGGATGATCGCATGATAGGAGGGCAGTTTGCGGATCACATCCTCCCGGTGTTCCCCGAACCGGTTCAGTCCCTTCAGATCATAGACTTCCCGTTCCTTCAGCATTTTAATAAATTTTACAAAGATTTCCGCCGTCGCCCCCGCATCGTCCACTGCGCGATGATGGTTTTCCAGCGAAATATTCAACGCTTTCGCAATCACATTCAGCTTATATCTGGCAAGCGACGGAAGAAGCATTCTGGCCATCGCCACCGTATCCACCGAAGTAAAGTCCGCAGCCGCCCCCTGATACCGGCAGGCCTGCTCGATGAACCCCACGTCAAATCCGGCATTATGCGCCACCAGAACCGCGTCCCCGACAAAGTCAAGGAATTGGGGAAGCGCCGTCTCGATCCCGGGAGCATCCATGACCATTGCGTCCGAGATCCCCGTAAGCTGCGTAATCCGAAAAGGAATAGGAATTTTGGGATTCACAAACGTACTGAATCTCTCCCGGATCACGCCCCCGGCGACCTTCACGGCGCCGATCTCTATCACTTTGTCGTGAATCGGGCTGAAGCCTGTGGTCTCCAGATCAAACACGACATAAGCATCGTCCAGGCTCTGGCCTTTTTCATTCACGGCTATGTCCTGCAGATCATCTACCAGGTAAGCCTCCATGCCGTAAATGATCTTGAAGGGATCATCCTTTCCCAGCTTCTCTATGTAATGGTTCGCGTCCGTAAACGCCTGCACCACGCCGTGGTCCGTGATGGCGATCGCCTTATGTCCCCAGTCGTGCGCGCGTTTTATGATCGCCTGCACATCCGATACGCCGTCCATATCGCTCATCTTCGTGTGGCAGTGAAGCTCTACGCGCTTTTGGGGTGACGTATCCTTCCGTGCGGTTCTGAAATCCGGAATTTTCCGAATTCCCGTAACGGAGCCGATCGTCAGTTCCCCGTCAAATCTGTCTATCGTGGTGACGCCTTTGATCTTCAGGAACGCTCCCGTCTTTATCTCTTCAAGCATTTCGGGGAGATTCTCATTTTTTACAAACATTTTTACCATGATCGTGTCTGTAAAATCCGTAACCGCATACATCAAAATCGTCTTTTCGCTGCGGATCTCCCTCGTCTCAAACTGAACGACCTGGCCGCGGACTGTAATCTCTCCCATCTCCCCGACCACCGCTCTCAATTCGATTGGCTCGTCGTCAAAATCTTTTCCGTAAATCAGATTGGGGTCGTCAGATTTTCTGAAAAACGCTCCCCCGTCTCTCCCCCGGAACCCGCTTCCGCCCTTCGGGGAAGCTTTCTCCCTCGTATAATCCCTCCGGCCCGTCTGCTGCTTTGTCCTCTTTTCCTGCTGTTTTTTGCCATTGCCTTCCCCGCCGTTTCTCTCCTCTGAAACGGCGCGGTTCTTCTCCACGATCGCATTCACTTCCCGCTGAAGCTGCTGTTCGTTGTACTTTAACCTGCCGCCCTCGGCCGTCCTGTAACGCACCCTTATTTCGACCGGAATCTGGAAACGAACGTTGAATATCTCGTTTAACAGACTGACAACAGCATCTCTCTTTCCTTCCGTAACAATCGTATCTTCCAGTTTCAGCATAAGAATACTCCCGTTCTCAAAAGAATATTCCGCCGACTGGAGGATGCTGCGTTCCACCACGCTTCTCTGACCGGCCTCCAGCAATATACTGTCAAAATATTCATTCATGAGATGTTCGGGAGTATACTGTCCGGAAAGCCTGTACTTCTCCAGGATCGCGATCTGGATATCCGCCCTGCCAAACAACTGCTCTTTCAGCATCTTTTCTGCGGTGTAGATCCATTTTTTCTGAATCAGGTGATCGCTCAAAATGTGTACTTTCAGACGGTTTCTTGCCGAATTTGCAGTCACTTTTTCAACCGCGACCCCCTCAAGCATCATCCGCAGTTCTTCATTTACTTTTAAAGTTGGAAATACCTCAAAAAATGGTTTGCTCATTCCGGTACAACAGCTCCCGTCCTCATTTCATTCGTCGCTTTATTTTTTTCGCATAAATACAATCTGTTCCCCGTACTCCCGTTCCGTAAGCGTCAGTTTTTCCCGATCTACGCTGTAATCGTACGCCGTCGCGAACGCATTCACCGCCCTGTCCAGCTCCTCCGCCGCATCCTGTCCGCTCACTCTTTCCTTCGCCTCTTCAATGGACTCCCTGTTCGCTCTGATCGTGACTATCTTTCCTTCTTTGTCAAGCGTATAGTCCATCCTGACCGGCTCGCCGTCCTCCCCCTGTATATCCGGTATGCCGACAGTCATGTAGTTATTTCCCGATATTTCCAATATCATCCCGCTCTTTTCACTCTCCCAGCTGCCCTGCAGAGGGTTCGCGCGAAACATTCTTGTCAGAAAAAAAGAGGCTATGACCACGATCACTATCGAAGTAACCGCTATTACGGCGCTCCAGCCCCTGCCCTTTCGTACGATATTATCTTTTGCGATCCACATATCTTTCAATCCTCTCATTTTGCTTGCGCGGCTTCTATATTTAAATTATAAATTTTTTAAAGCAGTGTGTCAACGGTGTCCTTTATGTTCCGTTTCGCAACATATGCGCAACATTTTGTGGAGTTCCGCCACTTTTTCCTTTCCCAAAAGGGCAAACTGATAGAATAGAGAAAAAGGAAAAGGATGTGATACGATTGTCATTTTCTCAGCGCCTGAAAACACTGCGCACGGAACATCAGATGACGCAGCAGATGCTGGCCGACCGCATGAATGTGGCCAGGACGACCATTACCGGTTACGAGACAAAAAACCGCCAGCCCTCCCACGAAAAGCTGACTGCGATCGCTGATATTTTCGGTGTAACGATAGATTATCTGATCGACGAAAAGGGAACGGAAAGTCTCTCCCTTACCTCCCAGCATGAAAACATGATAGACCAGCAGGT
>CANRMH010000108.1 GCA_947631695.1 uncultured Lachnospiraceae bacterium
CGTGAAGAAGGCATATCATATGGCAGATATGATGCATATTCCGGTTATTGGGCTCGTGGAGAATTACAGCTATCTGGAATGTCCGGACTGCGGAAAGAAGATTTCCGTGTTCGGCGAGAGTCATATCGACGAGATCGCGGCGGAGCTTGGGATCCCTGTGCTGGGGCGTATCCCGATCGACCCGAAGCTCGCGCAGATCGTGGAGGAAGAGAGATTCTGCGAGATGGAGCCGCAGTATCTTTCGGACGTGCTGAATAAGATCTGAAGGATGTTTTATGGAGAGACAGACGGTCAGGATCTCCATCCGGAATCTGGTGGAGTTCCTATTACGGAGCGGGGACATCGACAACCGGATCGCGGCGGCCGATAAGGACGCCATGCAGATGGGGGCGAGGCTCCACCGCAAAATACAAAGACAGATGGGCGCGGATTACCGCGCCGAGGTGACCCTGAGGCGCACCGTCCCCTGCGGGGATTTCGACATTCTGGCGGAGGGACGCGCCGACGGGATCATCCGGACGGAGGACGGCGCGTGCATCGACGAGATCAAGGGGATCTTTAAGGATCCGGACGCTCTGGAGGAACCGGTCGCCGTCCATCTGGCTCAGGCGAAGTGCTACGCCTGCATCTACGCCGCTCAGGAAGATCTCCGGGAGATCGGAGTCCAGATGACGTACTGCCATCTGGAGACGGAGCAGATCCGGCGCTTTCGGGAGTCCTATTCCGCAGAAGAGCTGGAGGCATGGTTCCTGGATCTGATCCGCCAATATGAAAAATGGGCGAGGTTCCAGATCGAGTGGAGAAAGATCCGCAACGCTTCCGTCAGGGAGACGGAATTTCCCTTCGCGTACCGGGAAGGGCAGAGAGAGCTGGCGGCCGGCGTCTACCGCACGATCCTACGCAGGAAGAAGCTGTTTATCCAGGCTCCCACGGGCGTCGGCAAGACGATGGCGGTCGTGTTCCCGGCGGTGAAGGCGGTGGGCGAGGGACTTGCGGAGAAGATCTTCTATCTGACGGCGAAGACGGTCACCCGGACAGTGGCGCGGCAGGCCTTCGAGACATTGAAGGGGCAGGGCCTGAGGTACAAGGCCGTCACGCTGACGGCGAAGGAGAAGATCTGCTTCCGTGACCGCCCGGAGTGCGATCCGGATCACTGTCCGTATGCTAGAGGGCATTTCGACCGGATCAACGACGCGGTCTACGACTGGATCACATCGGCGGACGAGATGAGCAGAAGAGCGCTGGAGGAACAGGCCGAAAAGTGGAAGGTGTGTCCGTTTGAGCTGGGGCTGGAGACGTCGGTGTGGGCGGATGCGGTGATCTGCGATTACAACTATGTGTTCGATCCGAACGCCTCCCTGAAGCGGTTTTTCGGGGAGGGCGCGCGCGGGGACTACCTCTTTCTGATCGACGAGGCGCACAATCTGGTGGAGCGCGGCAGGGAGATGTACAGCGCGAGTCTTTATAAGGAAGAGTTTCTCCGGGTGAAGCGTCTGGTGAAGAAGGCGGATCCGAAATTTGCCGGGAAGCTGGAAGAGTGCAACCGGCAGCTGCTGGAGCTGAAGCGGGAGTGCGGCGGCGTGAAGGTGCTGGGAAGCGCGGCTTCCGTTTACCTGAAGCTTTTGTCGGCGATGGCGGAGGCGGAGCGCTTCCTGGAGGAATGTCAGGACGAGGAACTGCGCGGCGAGACGCTGGAGCTGTATTTTGAGATCCGGCATTTTGTCAATATGTATGAGCGGCTGGATGAAAATTATATGATCTACTGTGAGTTGGAGCCGGACGGTGGATTTAAGCTCCGCTTATTCTGCGTCAATCCGGCGGAGAACCTGAGACAGTTTCTGGAAAAAGGAGTCAGCACGGTGTTTTTCTCCGCGACCTTACTCCCGGTCGCCTACTACCGGAAGCTTCTGGACACGGATCCGGAGGATTACGCCGTCTATGCGCAGTCTTCCTTTCAGAAGGATCAGAGGATGCTTGCGGTGGGGACGGACGTCAGCACCCGCTATACCATGAGGGGCGAGGAGATGTACCGGCGGTACGCGCAGTATCTGCGATGCGCGGCCGGGGCGAGGAAGGGCAATTACATGGCGTTCTTTCCCTCCTACCGCTTCATGGAGGAAGTGTACGGCGCGTTTCAGAACCTGGAGGCGGAGCCTGGAATGCCCGATGTGGAGTGTATCCTGCAGGCGCCGTACATGTCCGAGGAAGCCAGGGAGATCTTTTTGGAAAGTTTTGAGGAGGAGCGCGAGGTCAGCCTGATCGGATTCTGCGTGATGGGCGGGATCTTCTCGGAGGGAATCAATCTGGCGAGGGACAGGCTGATCGGAGCGGTGATCGTGGGAACCGGTCTTCCGCAGGTCTGCAGGGAGCGTGAGCTTCTGAGAGAATATTTTGACGCAAAAGGCGCAGACGGGTACAATTACGCGTACGTGTACCCCGGAATGAACAAGGTGCAGCAGGCAGCCGGGCGGGTCATCCGCACGGAGGAGGACCGCGGCATCATCCTGCTTCTGGACGGGCGTTTTATGGAGCGCAGATATCAGGAGACGTTCCCGCGGGAGTGGCAGGGGTACCGGGTCTGCAATATCCGGAATGTGGAGGATCACATCAGGGAATTTTGGGAAGAGACGCCCGAAGGCCGGCGAAAAGAGGAGCAAAAAAAGAATGAACGGTAACAAGATATGGAAGCTCGCGGCTTTCGCAGCCATGATCTGCCTGATCGTAAGCTGGCTTTTGACCAGCTTTCAGATCGCGGCGTACGGGGACCCGAAGTATCGTTTTTATGAGAAAGAGTATAAAAAATATCAGGTGACGGACGATCTGGGCATGGAGATGACAGACGTCATGGACGTGACGGAGAAGATGATGGACTACCTGATCGGAGAGCGGGAGGAACTTTCGGTTGTCACGGCCATAGAGGGAGAAGAACGGGACTTTTTTAACGAACAGGACCGCCTGCACATGGCGGACGTCAAAAATCTGTTCCTGGGAGGCTTACGGCTTCGCTGGATCCTGCTGGCGGCCGGCGCGGCGCTTCTGATCCTTCTGCTCGCGTGCAAAAAGAAAAGAGGAGTCGCAATGCTCCCGCGGGCGTATTTTTCGGCTCTGGCCGTATGCCTTATCCTGACCGCGGTACTGGGGATCCTGTTTTCCTCGGATTTCACCAGATATTTTACGATCTTTCACGAGATATTTTTTACGAACGATCTCTGGCTGTTCGATCCGGAGACGGACTATATGATCCGGATGCTGCCGGAAGGATTTTTCTATGACATGGTTCTTCGGATCGGGCTTGTGTTTATCTGCGGCCTGGGGGCCGCTGCGGGCGGATGTCTGCTGATAAAAAGAAGAAAAAGTAATACAATGGAGGGAATTTATGAGTAACGTAAAACGGGTATATGTGGAGAAAAAACGGGATTTTGCAGTACAGGCAAAAGGCCTGCGGCATGAGATCAGAGGCTATCTTGGGATTCAGGCGCTGGAGAATATCCGGGTTCTGATCCGCTATGACGTGGAGAACCTTTCGGACGAGACGTTTGAGAAGGCGTGCAGAGGGGTCTTTGCCGAACCGCCGGTGGACGAATTGTATAGAGAAGAATTCCCTTATCAGGAAGGAAGTCGGATCTTTTCCGTGGAATTCCTTCCGGGACAGTTTGACCAGCGCGCGGATTCCGCCGTACAGTGCGTGCAGTTCATCCGGGAGGATGAAAAGCCGGTGATCCGCACGGCGACCACCTACGTGATCGAGGGGAACCTGACCGACGAGGAGTTTGAGGCGGTCAAGGCGTACTGCATCAATCCGGTGGATTCGAGGGAGACGGGACTGGAGAAACCGGATACGCTGGTCACGAAGTTTGAGGAACCGGCGGACGTGATCATTTTCGACGGATTCCGTGAGCTGCCGGAGGGTCAGCTGAAAGAACTTTATGATTCTCTGGGACTTGCGATGACATTTAAGGATTTTCTGCATATTCAGAATTATTTCCGCGGGGAGGAACACCGTGATCCGTCCATGACGGAGATCCGTGTGCTGGACACCTACTGGTCCGACCACTGCCGCCACACGACGTTCTCGACGGAGCTTAAGGACGTCGCCTTCGGGGAAGGGGATTACCGGGAGATGATCGAGGGGACCTACCGGCAGTACCTCCGGGATCACAGCGAGATTTTTAAGGGGAGGGAGGACAAGTTTGTCTGCCTGATGGATCTGGCGCTCATGGCGATGCGGAAATTAAAGAAGGAAGGGAAGCTTCAGGATCAGGAGGAATCGGATGAGATCAACGCGTGCAGCATCGTGGTTCCGGTGACGGTGGACGGAGTGGAAGAAGAGTGGCTTGTGAACTTCAAGAATGAGACGCACAACCATCCCACCGAGATCGAACCGTTCGGCGGGGCCGCGACCTGCCTGGGCGGGGCGATCCGCGATCCGCTGTCCGGGCGTACCTACGTATATCAGGCGATGCGCGTGACCGGCGCGGCCGACCCCACCGTGTCCGTGAAGGATACCATGAAGGGCAAGCTGCCGCAGAAGAAGCTGGTGCGCGAGGCGGCGCACGGATACAGCTCCTACGGCAATCAGATCGGGCTGGCGACCGGTATGGTCAAGGAAATCTACCATCCGAACTATGTGGCGAAGCGCATGGAGATCGGCGCGGTACTCGGCGCGGCTCCGAGGAGGGCCGTGATCCGCGAGACTTCGGAGCCGGGGGATATTATTATCCTGCTCGGCGGGCGCACCGGGCGCGACGGCTGCGGCGGAGCGACCGGATCCTCAAAGGTGCACACGGAGGAATCCATCGAGAGCTGCGGAGCGGAGGTTCAGAAGGGAAATCCGCCCACGGAGCGCAAGATCCAGCGCCTGTTCCGCAGGGAGGAAGTCAGCAGGCTGATCCGGAAGTGCAATGATTTCGGCGCCGGCGGCGTATCCGTTGCGATCGGGGAGCTGGCCGACGGGCTTAAGGTAGATCTGGATAAGGTCCCGAAGAAGTACGCGGGTCTGGACGGAACGGAGATCGCGATCTCCGAATCCCAGGAACGTATGGCGGTCGTGGTGGATCCGAAGGACGTCGCGGAATTTATGGGATATGCGAAGGAGGAAAATCTGGAGGCCGTGGAGGTCGCGGTCGTGACGGAGAGTCCGAGGCTTGTGCTTCTGTGGAGGGGGAA
>CANRMH010000109.1 GCA_947631695.1 uncultured Lachnospiraceae bacterium
AGGGGAGAGCGCCTGGGCGGCTCCGGAAAGGATAGAGCAGATGGTGCCGGCGCTGATCGCAGCCGCCGTGGCGGGACTTTTGCTGTGCTTCTTTGGCCTGAAGCTGGTGCGCGTTCTCGCCGCAGTCTCCGGATTGCTGGCGGGGATCGCGGCCGGATTTGGCGTGGCGTACGCGGCCGGACTGTCAGGGACAGCGTTCGTCGCCGTTATACTCGGATGTGGGATTTTGCTTGCGGTGCTGTGCGCCGTGATCTACAGGATCGGCGTTTTCCTGTGGACTTTATTTGCGTGTTCCGGCCTGGGATTTATGCTGGTGCGTCCGGATACGCCGACTCTGATGATCGTCTGTCTGTCTGTCGGACTTGTGTGTGCGGTGATCGCCGTTATTTTTGTGAAAACGCTCGTGATCATTTTTACGGCGGTTCAGGGAGGAATCTCAGCGGGGAGCGCGGTCAGTATTCTGGCCGGGCTGGGCGATCATCCGGCGGTGGCGGCGGGGATCATGGCGGTCCTTGCGATCCTCGGCATGATCGTGCAGTTCATGATGCGGTCAAAAGAAGTGAAAAAGAAAGAGCAGATCCGCGCCGATGAGTACAAGACCAGCACTTCCAGGGAAATGGAGGTAGAGAAGGCGCGGCGCATTCTGGATGAAGAGGACTGGGAGGAGGAGACAGATTCCGGTTCCGATTCCGATGAAAAAGAAGAACAGTAAGATGAAGAGGAATTCTGATTCCGGACAGGAAGAAGATTCCTCTTATATTTTTTTTTGATTCAGGGTATGCTGTCTTTATCAGTCCGTCGGGGAAAGGGTGCTTATGAAGCTGGATATGCATTGCCATGTAAAGGAAGGTTCCATCGACAGTAAAGTGAGCCTGGACGCGTATATTTCGAAGCTAAAGAGAGAAGGATTCCAGGGTATGCTGATCACGGATCATGATACCTACAAGGGCTATCGGCACTGGAAATACCGGATGAAGGGAAAGGTACACGATGATTTCGTCGTGCTGAAGGGAATCGAGTATGACACCAGGGACGCGGGCCATATCCTCTGCATTATGCCTGAGGGAGTCAGGATGAGACTTCTCGAGGCGAGAGGACTTCCCGTGCAGACTCTGATCGATTTTGTACACCGCAACGGAGGAATTCTCGGCCCTGCCCATCCATGCGGTGAGAAATATTTGAGCTTTGCCAACGCCAGAGCATATTCCAGATCGCCGGAAATTACGGGACAGTTTGATTTCATAGAGGTATTCAACGCCTGCGAGACGGAGGAGTCCAACAGGGCCGCGGCGGAGCTTGCGAGGAGATACCGGAAGGTGGGGATCGGCGGAAGCGACGCCCACAAGCTGGAGTGCGTGGGTAAGGCATATACGGAGCTTCCGGAGAAGATCTCCTGCGAGACGCAGCTTATCTCGCTGATCAGAAGCGGCGCGCCGATAGAAGCAGGAGGCAGCCTCTACGCGAAAACGACAAAGAAAAGGATCGGGAAGGCCGGCAAGCTTCTTGCATACTCCTTCTGGCTTTATAATATGGGAGGGACGGCGCTGAAGTACTGGAAACGGAAGCGGAAAGGAAAGACGGAGAACCCGCCTGATCCTCTCCGGTCCGGTCAAAGACGATATAAAAAGGCTAGAATAAAAGACTGATGTGATAGACGAGGAAGCTTGTGATCCATGCAGTGGCCAGCTGAAAGAGAACGAAAAGCGCGGTAAGCCGCCTGCTGTTTACCTCGCGGCGGATCGTCGCGATGGTCGCCGTGCAGGGGACGTACAGCAGGCAGAAGACCATCAGGGAGAGCGCGTTTGCCGTGCCGAAGCCCAGGGAGGCGAGAGAAGCCGTCATGGCTGCCATTCCGTGGCCGGAGGTGATATTCTGGATGCCGAACAGTACGCTGCAGCTTGAAACAACCACCTCTTTTGCGGCGATGCCCGCGATGAGCGCGACGACGATCTGCCAGTATCCCAGCCCGACAGGGCGAAAGAGCGGAACGATGATTCTGCCGAGGCAGGAACCGAAGCTTAAGCTGATGTCCGTGACATAGCCGGACGGCCCGAAATTCAGGATCGCCCACATAATGACGGAAGCGGCGAAAATTACCGTGCCGGCCCTGGTCAGATAATCCTTGACTTTTTCCCAGACGTAGATGGCGATCGTGCCTGCGCTGGGGGATTTGTACTCCGGCAGCTCGATCAGAAGAGCCTGTTCCGATCTGCTCCCGTCGATCCTTGACAGTATGAACGCGGTTGTGACGGCAACAAGGATGCCGAGCAGATACATGGAATAGCAGACGAGCATCGCGTATTTTCCAAAAAACATGGAAGAAAAAAGTACATATACGGGCAGCCTGGCGCTGCAGGACATAAACGGGGTGATCAGGATCGTCTTCAGACGGTCCTTTTTGTGTTCCAGCGCCCGCGAGGCCATGACAGCCGGAACGGAGCAGCCGAAGCCCAGGAGCAGAGGGATGAAGGCGCGCCCGGAAAGACCGAGCCTGCCCATAATATCGTCCATCACGAAGGCCACGCGGGACATGTATCCGCTGTCTTCCAAAAAAGCCAGCGCGAGGAACAGGATGAAGATATTCGGGAGAAAAGTGAGGATTCCGCCTACTCCTGCAATGACGCCGTCCACAACGAGGGAGATCAGCATATCGTTCGTCTGAAGGGAAACCAGGCATTTCCTTATCGCCTCTGAGAAGGCGTCGAGTCCGATCTCAAAGTATCCTTTGAGAAAATCCCCGACAGTAAACGTCAGGAAAAAGACAAGGGCCATGATCGCAAGAAAGATGGGAAGACCCAGCCAGCGGTTCGTCAGATAGCGGTCGATGGCGTCCGTTTTTGCTTCTTTCTGTGATTTGTTGACCAGTACCTCGTCGATCACTTCTTCTATGAAATTGTATTTCTGGTTGATAATATCAGCTTCGTAGCTGCGGTCGATCACATGTTCCAGATCCAGGGGGAACTGTTTTTCCACGGATCGATCCTGTTCCAGATATTTGATGGAATACCACCGCTTGTTTGGAAGGGAGGGATATTTCTCCGTCAGGATTTCCGTGATCGCGTCGATTTTGTCCTCAATGTAATCTTCGTATACCATCGCGTATTCCTCGTGATGGTTGTGCGGATGGAAAGAAACTTTTCCGTGGTGGTGATGGATGAAAGGACTCTGCTTCGCGGGATCCTTGTGGTGCGCCGCCGCGTGCAGAAGAATGGAAAGACCGGTTTTGCGTTTCGCCGAAACGGGTATGACAGGAATTCCCAGCATTTCGGGCAGGCGGTGGAGATCGATCTCCATTCCGCGCGCCTCCACGATATCCATCATATTCAGCGCGAGGATCACCGGCTTGCCCAGCTCTATCAGCTGAAGCGTCAGGTAGAGGTTCCTTTCCAGACAGGACGCGTCCGCCACGTCCACGATCACGTCCACCTCGTCGCTCATAATGCATTCGCGGGACACGGTCTCCTCCATTGTGTAGGAAGTCAGGCTGTAAATTCCCGGGAGATCGATCAGGCGGCAGGTCTGCCCCTGATAAGTGGTCTGCCCCTCCTTCTTTTCCACGGTAACTCCGGGCCAGTTGGCAACCTTCAGATTCGCGCCGGTGTAAGCGTTGAACAGCGTGGTCTTGCCACAGTTCGGATTGCCGATAAATCCTATGCGGATTTCATTTTCCATTATTCCGTCACCTCCGCGATCTCAATGTGGTTGGCGATCCGTTTGCCCAGGGCAAAGCGCGTGCCGCGGAATTTGACGATGAGAGAGCCGCGCTTTCGGTTGTTCAGGACGGTGATCCGCGTATCGCGGGTCAGCCCGAGCGCTTCCAGCCGGCGTTCCAGTTGAAATTCAATATGGATCGACAGGACCCTGTAGGTGCGTCCGTCGATTCCCTGCTTTAGTACCATAAAAACTCCTCATAAATGTAGTTGGTGAATTGTGAATCATTTATCAGAATTATAGCATTATTTGACGCTTCATGCAATCTGAAGTATAATAAGAACCAAAAGGAAAGGAACGGAGAGGGAGAAAATGGAAATATATCACTTGATTTTATGGTTTTTTCTGTATGCCTTTATGGGATGGTGCTGCGAGGTGGCGTATGCCGGCGTGGCAGAGCGAAGGTTTGTGAACAGGGGATTTTTAAACGGGCCGATTTGTCCTGTGTACGGGGCAGGGGTCAGCGCCGTGATCCTGCTCCTCAATGAGTGGAAGGAACGGTGGGTTTTTCTTTACCTGGCTTCCGTGATCCTGGTTACTCTGATCGAGGGGATTACCGGTTATGTCATGGATAAGATTTTTCATCACAAATGGTGGGATTATTCGGATAAGCCTCTCAATATCGGCGGTTATGTGTGCCTGCCTTTTTCTATGCTGTGGGGCGTTGCCTGCGTGTTTATTGTAAAGGCGCTGCACCCTTTGATATGCAGGGTGCTGAACCTTCTGCCCGCGCCCGCGGGCTGGTGTATCTCGGTGATTTTGCTGGCCGTGTTTATTCCGGATCTGTGCGTGACGACCGCCGGCATTCTGAAACTGAACCGGAGACTGG
Source organism: uncultured Lachnospiraceae bacterium (assembly GCA_947631695.1). GTDB lineage: Bacteria > Bacillota > Clostridia > Lachnospirales > Lachnospiraceae > Claveliimonas. The sequence goes on from CANRMH010000109.1 coordinate 4,541, forward strand.
AGGCGATGGAAAAGATTGCCGCGGAAATGCGCGAACTTTCCGATCGTACCGGGGTACATCTCTACGAAAAGGTTTCCGAGCTTCAGAAACGGTACGGCGAGCTGGCAAATTCCGGCATGAGAACCAACCGGAGGCTTTTGAAGGCTTTCCCCCGCCTGGAATCCAGGAAGCATAAGGATATCCTGAATGAGCTGCGGGAGCATCTTGAACAGAACCACAGGAGATATATAAAAAAGTAAAGCCTGCGGAGAGCAAATTTCGGGAAATCCTATGATTTTTAGGGTGGAAAAAATGTGTGTGAAATGGTAAAATATTTACAGGACTGAGGGTCTTCGTGAGAAGGCCCTCAAACTAAAAAGAGAGGTAAAGGAAAAAAGAAAGGAGAAAAGGATGAGAAAAAGAAAAGTTTTAGCAGGTATCCTGTCTGCGGCTATGGTTCTCAGCGTGATGCCGGCGTATACGGCTCCCGTCGTGATGGCCGCGGGGGGGGCCTGGAGAACCAGGTGCTGAATCTGAAGTTTGAGGACAAC
>CANRMH010000110.1 GCA_947631695.1 uncultured Lachnospiraceae bacterium
ATTGGAATCACTTCCGCTATCCCATGCACCTTATTCATGACGGTTGTTTTTGTGATCTTGGATTTTGAGGGTACAGCTTTTGCCGCTTCTTCATAGCTGGTCTTTAAAGCCTCTGTCAGGATCGCTGTTTCTGCCGCCTCACTGAAGCGTTCATGCGCATCCAGCCCCAGCATCTCTTCCAGGAGGTAATGATGCTGCCCGTCACCATCCCGGCGTTTAAAATAGGTGCTTTCAAAGACCACATCTCCCACGGAGGTGATCAGCGTCCGTTTATCATGACGGCAAATATTGTACTTTGTCTTCCTCCATGGATCCTGGCATAGACGCTCATTCATGCTGGTCAGGACCATTCCCAGAAAACCGGCCGAAAAACTTTCTGCAGAAGATTTTACTGCTGTCTCCAGCCCATAGAAGTCTTTGGGGTTTTTAAAAAATCTTTCCTCTGCCTCAAGAATCTCTTTTACGAATCCCTCCAATAGTGTTACAATGTCCATGAGAGTAATCCTCCTTTGATATATGATTTTTTTGGCGAAACCATTATACCTTAGAAAGCGATTACTCTCACTTTATTTTTTTATTCAACTGACATTTTCTTTACACCATTTGAAGGCGTTCTTTTTGTTGACTTAATTAGAAAATTTTCGGATAATTTTTTGATTTTCAAGTAAAATCCTTTATAGAAATGGAAGAGGAAGGATGATAAACTAAAAAAACAGCAGATAGATTTACCGGCGGGGAGGGAAGGATGATTGTACAGAGTATTGTTAGTAGATGACAAGATTCTGATAAGGGAAAAGATTGCGCAGAAGATTGCGATCATGTCTCACGGAAAGGCGGCATCTACAGCGATTGATCGGGAGATTGGATTCCGGAAGGGACTGGGAAAGGAGGCTGACCGGATCCAGACGGTGCTGTACTGCGACGCAGATTACCAGAAGGCTTACGACCAGACCGTGGAACTGATGAAGAGAGAGGAGGGGATCAATCTGATCGCGGGGCTGAACCTGAATGCTGCCGTGGGAGTGGCGAGGGCGATCCGGGATCTTGGTCTGCAGGACGAGGTGGACATCATCGGCTTCGACAATGACGTCGAGGAAATCCAGTACATGGAGATGGGAATTATGGACTGCCTGATCGTGCAGAAGCCTTTCTCTATGGGATATTTCGGGATCTGTAAAGCCTGCGACGTCGTCAATGGGAAAAAGGTGGAACCGATGATCTACGTGGAGACAGAGACGATCACCATCGACAATATCTATACGAAAGAAAATGAAAAGCTTCTGTTCACCTTCTGAACAGCAGAGAAATTTTGAATTTTGAAGTAGATTTTTTTGTGGAAATAGAGCCATAAAACAGGTAGAATAAAAAGAGAGTACAAGAAGGAGGTATCTGACATGAAAAAACGCAGGAGGATTCTGGCTGTCGTGTTTGCGGCGGTCGTTGCCTGTCCGGGGCTGATCCCGGGAAGGACAGCCGACGCACAGGAGCCGGAGGATCATCTGATCGTGCACTACGACATGACGGTCGAGAACGGAAAGCTGAAGGATGTGACCGGGAAGGGACACGACGCGAAGCTTGTCGGCCTGTCGGAGAGTGACGTCACGGAGAGCGGAGGCGATAAAGCGCTTCAGTTCGGGAATCACGGCTATGTGGAGCTGCCGGATTTCCTGACCGAAGGGCAGAACGCGATGACGATCGAGCTGACATACAAGCTGGGCTCTCAGAAGAACGAGGGTCTGTTCGTGCTGGGGACGAAGAATGCCAGCGAGGGGGAGGTGTCCTATCTCCGGTTCCACCCCGATACGGACGGAAACGGCGGGATCCTGTGGGAATCCGAGCTGAACAATGCGAACAACGCGAAGTTGACAAGGAATATCGCTTATCCGGAAGGGGAGTATGCGACGGCAAAGGCGGTTGTCTCGGAGGAATCCGTGCTGACCTGCTACATGAACGGGCGGAAATGCGGTACGCTGAGCATGAACGGCGTGAAGCTGCAGGATATCCTGAATAGCTGCACGAACCGGGGCGAGGCGGTCGGATATCTCGGCAGACCGGCGTGGGCGGATCATGATCCGTATTTCACGGGAATCCTGACTGATGTGAAGATCTACGATTACGCGGAACAGACGGCGCAGGAGAGCGAGACGTCGGCGACCCGCACCCGGATCGTATCCAGCGTCCTTCCCAGCGAGGTCGCCTGGTCGGGCGCCAACATGGAATGGCGGGAACATATGGTGACGGGAAACGGCCACAATGGCGCGCTGCATGCAGGCTATCCCTACAGCGATACCCTGATCTACCAGAACCTGGATCTTCTGATGCCGTCTACGTCCAGCCGGGAGAACCCGGATTTTTACGATGAACTGGAAGCGTACCGGGAGGGGATCATGACGCAGAATTTCAGCCTGATCCCAAAGAATCCGAGGGGGTACTTCTATGCGTACCATCCCGGTCCGAAACTCCGCATGGATATGGGCGCGTCCATCACGGACGGCGGCAGTTACGACAGCTATGAGAGATGGACGGACATGGAGACAGCCCAGGTCGGAGTGACCTATGCCAACGGCGATGGAAAGTGGGAGAGAAGCACTTTCGCGTCGCGGGAGGACGACGTGGTGATCACGAAGATCGCGCAGTCCTCCGAACATGCGAAGATCGATATGGAGCTGTCCCTGGACAACATTTCCACGATTCCGAATTTCAACGGGGATCCGACCAACATGCAGTATAAAAAGCTGGTTGCGGACGACGCCTCCTACATAGCGCTGGTCGGAAAATATCCGGGCAACGGAGACTACTCGAAAGGAGAACTGAAGAACGGCGGTTACGTGGGAAGCGTGCAGGTGATCGTGGAGGGCGGTACGAAGAAAAAGATAGAAGGTACGTCGTCCAGAGACTCCCAGAACGTAGGTGCGGACGCGGATCCGCGGATTCAGATCACCGGCGCGGACGCGGTCTACCTGGTCGAGCGCACGGACCGCACCTTTGAGATGTGCGCTTTCGACGAGTTTAAGAATCTGCAGACTTACGAGCTTCTGGATGAGATCAACGCGGATCTCGAAGAGATCATCGGAAAATATACAGAGAACGGAAAATTCAGCTATGAGGCGGCGCTTGCGCCCCATGCGAAGCTGCACGGTGAGCAGTTTGACGCCGTGAAGTTCGACCTGCACGCAGCCGAGGCGGATGTGAAGCTGTCCACGGAAGATTTGCTTGCCCGGCAGAAATCCACGGGAGAACTGATCCCGGCGCTTGTGGAGCGCGCATACAACATGGGACGGTATGTGGAGCTGTGTTGTTCCGGGCGTACGATGTCCAGGCTTTGCGGGATGTGGACGGGCGAATTTAACGGCGGGTGGAGATATATCTATACGCTGGACGCCAACGTGAATCTGCAGTCCTCGCCCATGAATACAGGGCATATGGAGGCTGCCGCGCGCGGCTATATCAATTTTGTCCTGCGCCAGCTGGACGACTGGATGGAAAATGCCTACAACAGCTATCGGATGCACGACGCGATCCAGCCCTCCGTCAATGCGGACGGGGACAGCGCGATCGGGATCGAGTCGGACTGGTACTATCCGTTCCAGTACTGGAATGCAGGCGCGAGCTGGCTGATCCTGCCGATCTATGAATACTGGCAGTGCTATGGCGATCAGCAGATCCCGATCTCCGATGTGATGGAACTTCACAAGGTGAAGGGCGCGCTGGGCGTGAAGGACGGAGGACTTTCGGATGCAGAGGTCGATGCGCTGGAGAAGAGAGGCTACCTGGATCTGGAGGAGGATATCCTGATGCCGCTTTTGACGAAGCAGGCAAATTTCTGGGAGCAGCTGCTCACGCCGGAATACTACATGGATGCGGACGGCAATCCTCATCACGAGGAGGGCAAAACAGAACTGGATGTGGACGCCGGTGAGAAATACATGATCATCCCGTCCTATTCCCCGGAGAATGCGCCCCGGGCGGACGGCGGATATACCTGGAGCTGCGCTGCGGCTATGAACGCGACGATGGATATCTCAGCGGCGCGGGACGGCCTGCACATGGCCATCGAGATGGCGAAGAACGTGAAGCAGGACGGATATGAACAGAAGATAGAGACATGGGAGAATCTGCAGTCATTGCTTCCGGATTACCAGTACGATGGAGAGCCCGGAAGTGAGGAGACCTACTATGGGGGCGGCGGAGCGCTGAGAGAGTGGGCGACCCCTTACTATATGGAAGAGAACCGCCATCGCCATATCAGCCATCTGTATGTGGCGTGGCCTGCCTATGAGACGCAGCACGACGAGGCGTTGGCAGCGGCGGCCGAACAGGCGCTCGCAAATCGCAACAGGCTGAATTCCGGCGGAGAGAAGACCACCGGACACGGCTGGATGCACGACGCGCTTGTCGAGGCGAGACTGAAGAATGAAGAGAAAGTGTATGAGTGCCTGGGACAGATCCTGAAGAGCGACGTCTTCTACAGCTCAATGGTGACGGATCACAATACCAACCGGGGATCCGGCACCTACTGCACGGACACGTCCATCGGACTGGTCGGCGCAATCGATGAGGCGATGGTATTCTCCAATACAGGAGAGATCGAACTGCTCCCGGCACTCCCGGCGCAGTGGAAGACCGGCAGCGTGGACGGCCTGATGGCGAGAACGCGCGCGGAGGTTGAGGCGCTTAGCTGGGATCAGGACAAGGGAACGGCGGATGTGACGATCCGTTCGGATGCCGTCCAGGAACTGGAGATCCGAAACAGAATGGATTGGAAATACGCGTCTGTGAAGGGTGTTTCCGGCGCGAAGGTGACGCCGGGAGAGAAGATCCTCCTCAGTCTGAAAGCAGACGATACGGTAAAGATCCATTTCAGCCAGACGGAGGAAAAGGAGGAACCCGTGGATCTTTTTGAGGATGTGAAGAAAGATTCGCCGGAATGGATCCGCAGCGCCGTCGGGTATGTCTCTGAAAATGGGATCATGAGCGGCCTGAAGGATGCAGACGGACAGCCGACAGGATATTTCGGCCCCGCCCTGAATTTAAGCCGCGGACAGTTCGCGACGAT
>CANRMH010000111.1 GCA_947631695.1 uncultured Lachnospiraceae bacterium
GAAGGGACTTCCCGCAGGAATCGGGGAACCCGTCTTTGACAAGCTGGACGCCTGCCTTGCCAGGGCGGTCATGTCTATCGGCGCCGTCAAAGGAGTGGAGATCGGGGACGGTTTCCGGGCGGCAAGTTCGCGGGGAAGCCTCAACAACGATCCGTTTCGCTCCGTCTCTTCCAAAATCCAGAAGACGAGCAACCATTCCGGCGGAGTTTTAGGCGGTATGAGCGACGGAAGCCCTCTGGTTCTCAGGGCCGCGGTCAAACCCACCCCGTCCATTTCCCTTCCGCAGGAAACGGTGAACACGTCAGGGGAAAACATCAGCATCTCCGTCCGCGGAAGGCACGACCCGGTCATCGTCCCGAGAGCCGTGGTGATCGTAGAATCGATGGTGGCGGTTACCCTGATCGATTTTATTATGCTCAACATGTCTTCCAGGCTCAATAAAATCATTTCATTTTACAGAGAAGACGGGAACTGATATTTTCTCTCTCTTTTCTATTGCACTTTTTATAAAATCCTGTATAATATTATTTACCTCAAAAGTTAAGTTATACTAAACTTTTTGTTTATTATTAAAAATCATCTTTGACTTGTGAAAGGAATTTTTATGCAGATCGGGCCAAAACTGAAAGAATTGCGGATTGCCAAAAATCTTACGCAGGAAGAGCTTGCAGACCGCGCGGAGCTGTCCAAAGGATTTATCTCCCAGCTGGAGCGGGATCTTACCTCCCCCTCTATCGCGACCCTCATGGATATCCTGCAGTGTCTGGGAACCACCATCCATGAATTTTTCAGCGAAGAGGCAGAGGAACAGATTGTTTTTCACCCTGAAGATTATTTTGAAAAAAAAGACGAAGAACTTTGCAGCAAAGTGGAATGGATCATTCCCAACGCCCAGAAAAATATGATGGAACCGATCCTTCTCACCCTGAAGCCCGGAGGCTCCACATACCGGGATATCCCTCACGAGGGGGAGGAATTCGGCTACGTGCTGAAGGGCAGCATTCTCATTCATATAGGAAAAAAAACATACAGGGCAAAAAAGGGGGATTCCTTTTATTTCACCCCCCACTCCGAACACTACATTGAAGCAGGAAGCAGGGACGGCGCGTCGATCATATGGGTGAGTACGCCGCCGAATTTCTAACGGGAAATACCCGGAGATATAATAAAGGAGAGGAAAAGAAGAATCTATGGCAAACAAATTAATCGATATTGTGGACGTATCAAAATCCTTCGGAAATAATCTGGTACTGGATGAATTTAATCTGTACATCCGGGAAAATGAATTTTTAACCCTTCTGGGACCCAGCGGATGCGGGAAAACGACTCTGCTGCGCATCCTGGGCGGCTTTGAAACGCCCGATACCGGGAAAGTTGTTTTTGACGGACAGGATATTACAGATCTTGCGCCGAACAAGCGGCAGCTCAACACGGTATTCCAGAAATACGCCCTGTTTACCCATATGACGATTGCCGAAAATATCGCTTTCGGCCTGAAGATCAAAGGAAAATCCAAATCCTACATACAGGATAAGATCCGCTATGCGCTGAAACTTGTGAATCTGGAAGGATTCGGGGACAGGACGCCGGATTCCCTAAGCGGCGGCCAGCAGCAGCGGATCGCCATCGCGCGCGCCATCGTAAACGAGCCGAAAGTCCTGCTGCTCGACGAGCCGCTGGGCGCGCTGGATCTGAAACTCCGCCAGGATATGCAGTACGAACTGATCCGCCTGAAGAACGAGCTGGGGATCACATTTGTCTACGTCACGCACGATCAGGAAGAAGCGCTCACCATGTCCGACACAATTGTCGTCATGAATCAGGGATACATCCAGCAGATCGGCACGCCGGAAGACATCTACAATGAACCTCAGAACGCTTTTGTGGCGGACTTCATAGGCGACAGCAACATCTTTTCCGCCACCATGATCGAGGATCGGCTGGTTAATATCCTTGGCGTCCATTTCCCGTGCGTGGACGAAGGATTTGGAAAAAACCAGCCTGTGGACGCCGTGATCCGACCGGAAGATATCGATCTTGTGAAACCCGGCGAGGGTCTGCTGGACGGCGTGGTCACGCACCTGATCTTCAAGGGCGTCCATTATGAGATGGAAGTCACCGCCAACGGCTTTGAATGGCTGGTGCACAGCACGGATATGTTCCCTGTGGGAACAAACGTAGGAATCCGGGTGGATCCGTTCGATATCCAGATCATGGCGAAACCGGAATCTGAAGATGAGGAGGCGGTTCCCATTGAAGCGTAAGATCAACCAGGTCAAGCAATTATTGTCGGGGCCGTATCTGCTCTGGTGCATTGCATTTACGATCATCCCCCTGCTTATGATTTTCTACTACGGACTGACGGACGAGAACAACGCCTTCACGTGGTCAAACATCGCAAAGATTGCGACCCCCGAAAATCTGAAGGCGCTGGGTCTTGCTCTCCTGCTCTCCCTCATCAGCACAGCCGTATGCCTTCTGCTCGCTTACCCGCTGGCGATGATCCTTACCAATATGAGCGTAGGACGCGGAAGCTTTATCGTCCTGATCTTCATCCTTCCCATGTGGATGAATTTCCTGCTTCGCACGCTCGCGTGGCAGAATCTCCTGGAGAAGAACGGCGTGATCAACACGGTGCTGAACTTTCTGCACCTTCCGCAGATGGAACTGATCAACACCCCGTTTGCGATCATACTCGGCATGGTGTACAATTTCCTGCCGTTCATGGTTCTTCCCATTTATAACGTGCTGTCCAAGATCGACAGAGATGTGATCTTTGCCTCCCGGGATCTGGGAGCCAGCAGCGTTCAGACATTTCTGAGGATCATCCTGCCTTTAAGCACGCCAGGGATCATCAGCGGGATCATCATGGTATTCGTTCCGGCGCTTACCACCTTCGTGATCTCCGATCTTCTCGGCGGAAGCAAGATCCTGCTCATCGGCAACGTCATCGAGCAGGAATTCAAGCAGGGGAGCAACTGGCATGTCGGCTCAGGACTTTCCCTGGTACTGATGATCTTTATCATCGCCAGCATGCTTCTGATCATGAAATATGACAAAGACGGGGAGGGGACGGCATTCTGATGAAAAGAACACTGCAAAAAATCTATCTCGGGCTGATCATTCTGCTTTTGTACGCGCCGATCGTTACCCTGATCGTACTTTCCTTCAACAATTCCAAGACGCGGGCAAAATGGGGCGGCTTCACAGGCAAATGGTACGTGGAGCTGTTCCGGAACGAGCAGATCATGAACGCCCTGTACACGACGCTGATCATCGCGCTTCTGTCCGCGCTGATCGCGACGCTGATCGGAACCGCCGCGGCCATCGGCATCCAGGCAATGGGCCGCAAAATGCGCGCGGTCGCGATGGCGGTCTCAAACATTCCAATGCTGAACGCGGAGATCGTAACCGGCATCTCGCTGATGCTGCTGTTTATCGCGTTCCGCTGGACGCTTGGATTTACCACGATCCTGTTGTCGCACATTACCTTTAACATCCCGTACGTCATCCTGAGCGTGACTCCGAAGCTTAAGCAGACCAACATGTCTACCTACGAAGCCGCAATGGATCTGGGCGCGTCCCCGGTTTACGCTTTCTTCAAAGTGGTATTCCCGGACATCCTGCCCGGCGTGCTGTCCGGATTTCTTCTGGCCTTTACCATGTCGCTGGACGACTTTATCATCACCCACTTTACGAAGGGGCCGGGAGTGGATACCCTTTCGACCAAGATCTACAGCGAGGTCCGCAAGGGAATCAAACCGGAAATGTACGCCCTGTCCACCCTCCTGTTCGTATCCGTTCTGCTCCTCCTGATCCTGATCAACCTGTCTCCGGAAGATAAAAAGAAGCCGGAACGCAGACGGTTTTCCAGAGCGGGCCGTATCGTTTTCAGAAAAGTCGTTCCCGCGGTGATGACGGCCGTCATCATTCTCGGAGGCTTCTTCTACAGCTCGCAGGCGACCAACGGCAGCGGCGAGCAGGTCATCGTCTACAACTGGGGGGAATATATTGATCCCGAGGTGCTGACGATGTTCGAGGAAGAAACCGGCATCAACGTAATTTACGAGGGATTTGAGACGAACGAGATCATGTACCCAAAGATCTATTCCGGCGCGATCGCCTACGACGCGGTCTGTCCCTCCGACTACATGATCCAGAGGATGCTGAAGAACGATCTGCTTGCGGAACTGAATTTTGACAATATCCCGAACCTGAAAAACATCGGCGATACCTATCTGGAATTTTCCAGGGGCTTCGATCCCGAGAATAAATATTCCGTCCCCTATCTGTGGGGAACGGTGGGAATCCTCTACAACAAGACGATGGTAGACGAACCCATCGACAGCTGGTCCGTACTCTGGGATGAAAAATACAGGGACAATATCCTGATGCAGGACAGCGTGAGGGACGCTTTCGGAATCACCCTGAAATATCTGGGGTATTCCCTGAATTCTACCGACCTGGACGAACTGGAGGAGGCGAAGGATCTTCTCATCAGTCAGAAGCCTCTGGTGCAGGCGTACGTCATCGATCAGGTACGTGATAAAATGATCGGAGGGGAGGCGGCGATCGGCGTCATCTATTCCGGCGAGGCCCTGTACACGCAGATGGAAAATCCGGATCTGGAATACGTGATCCCGAAAGAAGGCTCCAACCTCTGGATGGACTCCTGGGTCATCCCGAAAAATGCCAAAAATAAAGAAAACGGCGAGAAATTTATCAACTTTCTCTGCCGCCCCGATATCGCGAAGATGAATTTTGAATACATCACCTATTCCATTCCCAACGAGCCGGGCCGCGAGCTGATCGAGGACGATGAGCTTCGTGAGAGCAAGGTTGCTTTCCCCGACCCGGAGGATCTGAAAAACTGCGAAGTCTTCCAGTACCTCGGCGACAAGTACGACGCCGTTTACAACGAGTTATGGAGGGAAGTCAAATCAAAGTAAATCAAAGTAAATTTTTTGCGGCGGCTGTTTCATACCTGGAAACAGCCGCCGCCGATAAATTCCCTCAGCAGGGAATTGGCAGGAACGA
>CANRMH010000112.1 GCA_947631695.1 uncultured Lachnospiraceae bacterium
GGATCCCGGAGAGCATCGGCAAGGGCCGCTTCGGGGACTGGCTTGAGAATGTGCAGGACTGGGGGATCAGCCGGAACCGCTACTGGGGAACCCCTTTAAATATCTGGGAGTGCGAGTGCGGACACCAGCATTCCATCGGAAGCATCGCAGAGTTAAAGGAGATGTCCGACAACTGTCCGGACGATATCGAACTGCACCGCCCGTACATCGACGGGGTGACGATCCGCTGCCCGAAGTGCGGCAGACAGATGCACCGCGTGCCGGAAGTGATCGACTGCTGGTTCGACAGCGGCTCCATGCCGTTTGCACAGCACCACTATCCGTTTGAGAATCAGGAGCTGTTTGAGCAGCAGTTCCCGGCGGATTTCATCTCGGAGGCGGTAGACCAGACGCGGGGATGGTTCTACTCCCTGCTGGCGATCTCGACGCTGATCTTCAACAAGGCTCCGTACAAGAACGTGATCGTCCTGGGGCATGTGCAGGACGAGAACGGGCAGAAGATGAGCAAATCCAAGGGCAACGCGGTAGATCCTTTCGATGCGCTCAAACAGTACGGCGCGGACGCGATCCGCTGGTATTTCTACGTGAACAGCGCGCCGTGGCTTCCAAACCGTTTCCACGGAAAGGCGGTCGTGGAGGGACAGCGCAAATTCATGGGTACGCTGTGGAATACCTACGCGTTCTTTGTGCTGTATGCGAATATTGACGAGTTCAACGCCGCAGAATATAAGTTGGAATATGAAAAACTTTCAGTTATGGATAAATGGCTGCTTTCCCGTCTGAACACGATGGTCCGGAATGTGGACGGCAATCTGTACAATTACCGGATCCCGGAGGCGGCGAGAGCGCTGCAGGATTTTGTGGATGAGATGAGCAACTGGTATGTGAGGCGCAGCAGAGAGCGGTTCTGGGCGAAAGGCATGCCGCAGGATAAGATCAATGCGTACATGACGCTGTATACCGCCCTGGTGACCGCGGCGAAAGCGGCGGCGCCGATGATCCCGTTTATGGCGGAGGAAATCTACCAGAATCTGGTGAGAAGCGTGGATAAGGATGCGCCGGAGAGCGTTCATCTGTGCGATTTCCCGGCTGTGGATGAGACCTGTATCGATACCGCGCTGGAAGAAAATATGGAAAAAGTCCTGAAACTGGTCGTGATGGGGCGCGCCTGCAGAAATGCGGCGAACATCAAGAACCGCCAGCCGATCGGGCGGATGTTCGTCAAGGCGGATTTCCAGCTTCCCGAATTTTACAGGGATATCGCGGAGGATGAACTGAATGTAAAAACCGTGACGTTTACACAGGATGTGCGTGAGTTTACGTCCTATACCTTTAAACCGCAGCTGAAGACGGTGGGTCCCAAATATGGCAAAATGCTGGGCGGCATCCGCGCTGCGCTGGACGCGCTGGACGGCAACGCGGCTATGGATGAGCTGAACCGGACGGACGCTTTGAAGCTTTCCGTGAACGGACAGGAGATTACGCTGTTCAGGGAGGATCTGCTGATCGATACGGCGCAGATGGAAGGCTATGTGTCCGTGGACGACGGCGGCGTCACTGTGGTGCTGGATACCAATCTGTCGGAGGAACTTCTGACGGAAGGGTTTGTGCGCGAGATTATCAGCAAAGTGCAGACTATGCGCAAGGAAGCGGATTTTGAAGTCATGGATCAGATCCGGATCTATTATAATGGTAGTGAGAAGGCGGAAAGGATCTTTGCGGAACACGCGGATACCATCGGGCGCGAGACGCTGGCCGTCTCCGTCGCAAAAGGAGAGCCGCAGGGCTATGTGAAGGACTGGAAAATTAACGGAGAAAAGGTAACAATAGGCGTAGAAAGATAAATGGATGCGTTAGAAGGAGAATAGAGATGTATAATCCAAGATTTAAGAAAAAGGCGTTTAAGAAAGAAGTAGAGAACAATGTGAAATCGCTTTACAGGAAGACGATCGACGAAGCCACTCCGCAGCAGCTGTTTCAGGCGGTTTCCTATGCGGTAAAGGAAGCGATCATCGACGACTGGATCGCGACCCAGAACCAGTACAAGAAGGACGACCCGAAGATGGTTTACTATATGTCTATGGAGTTCCTGATGGGAAGGGCGCTGGGAAATAACCTGATCAACATGACGGTTTACAACGAAGTGAAGGAAGTTCTGGACGAGATGGGGATCGATCTGAATGTGATCGAGGACGAGGAGCCGGATGCCGCGCTCGGAAACGGCGGACTCGGACGTCTGGCGGCCTGTTTTCTGGATTCCCTCGCGACGATGGGCTACGCGGCGTACGGCTGCGGGATCCGTTACAAATACGGAATGTTCAAGCAGAAGATCGAGGACGGCTATCAGGTGGAGACGCCGGACAACTGGCTGAAGGAGGGAAACCCGTTCGAACTGCGCAGGGAGGAATACGCGAAGGAGGTCCGTTTCGGCGGCAATATCCGCGTGGAGTATGATGTGAATACCGGAAAGACGCATTTTGTGCAGGAGAATTACGATTCCGTTCTCGCGATCCCCTACGATATGCCGATCGTGGGCTATGGCAACCATGTAGTCAACACGCTCCGGATCTGGGACGCGCAGGCGATTACCGATTTCCATCTGGAATCCTTCGACCGCGGGGATTATCACAAGGCGGTGGAGCAGGAGAACCTTGCAAAGACCATCGTGGAGGTTCTGTACCCGAACGACAACCATTACGCCGGAAAAGAGCTGCGGCTGAAACAGCAGTATTTCTTCATTTCCGCCAGCATTCAGGCGGCCATTGCGAAATACAAGAGGGCGCATGACGATCTGCACAGGCTCCCGGAAAAGGTGACGTTCCAGATGAACGATACGCACCCCACGGTGGCGGTTGCGGAGCTGATGAGGATCCTGCTCGACGAGGAAAATATGGAGTGGGACGAAGCGTGGGAGATCACCACAAAGACCTGCGCTTACACGAACCACACGATCATGGCGGAGGCTCTGGAAAAATGGCCGATCGACCTGTTCTCCAAGCTGCTGCCGCGTATCTATCAGATCATCCAGGAGATCGACCGCCGCTTCGTCATCCAGGTGCGCCAGATGTATCCGGGCAATGAGGAGAAGGTGCGCAAGATGGCGATCCTGTACCACGGGCAGGTGAGAATGGCGAACCTGGCGATCGTTGCGGGCTACTCTGTAAACGGCGTCGCAAGACTGCACACGGAGATCCTGAAGAATCAGGAACTGAGGGATTTCTATGAGATGATGCCGGAGAAATTCAACAACAAGACGAACGGTATCACGCAGAGAAGATTCCTGCTGCACGGCAATCCGCTGCTGGCGGACTGGGTGACCGAGAAGCTTGGCACAAAGGACTGGGTGACGGACCTCTCCCTGATGGAGAAATTAAAACCGCTCGCCGACGACGAGAAGGCGCTGGAGGAATTTAAGAAGATCAAATACCAGAACAAGATCCGCCTCGCAAAATACATCCAGGAACACAACGGCATCGAGGTAGATCCGCGCTCGATCTTCGACGTCCAGGTAAAGCGCCTGCATGAATACAAGCGCCAGCTCCTGAATATCCTGCACGTGATGTACCTGTACAATACGATGAAGGAACACCCGGAGATGACCTTCTATCCGAGAACCTTCATCTTCGGCGCGAAGGCGTCCGCAGGCTACATCCGGGCGAAGGAGATCATCAAGCTCATCAACTCCGTGGCGGATGTGGTCAACAACGACCGGAGCATCAACGGCAAGATCAAGGTCGTATTTATCGAGGATTACCGCGTGTCCAACGCCGAGCTGATCTTTGCGGCGGCGGATGTGAGCGAGCAGATTTCCACCGCTTCCAAAGAAGCCTCCGGAACCGGCAATATGAAATTTATGCTGAACGGCGCTCCGACGCTGGGAACGATGGACGGCGCGAACGTGGAGATCGTGGAGGAAGTCGGGATCGAGAATGCATTTATCTTCGGTCTAAGCTCCGAGGAGGTTATCAACTATGAAAACAACGGCGGCTACAATCCGATGGACATCTACAACAGCGATCCGGATATACGCAGGGTGGTAGATCAGCTGGTAGACGGCACTTATGCCAACGGAAACACCGAGCAGTACCGCGACCTGTACAATTCTCTTCTCTATTCCAACGGGGGAGAACGTGCGGATATGTACTTCATCCTGAAGGATTTCCGCGCATACGCAGAGGCGCAGAAGCGCGTGGAGGAAGCGTATCGCGACCGCCAGGGATGGGCGAAGAAGGCTCTTCTGAATACGGCGAGCTGCGGCAAGTTTACCTCTGACAGAACGATCCAGGAATATGTGGATGATATCTGGCATCTGGATAAGGTGACGATCGATAAGTAACAGACGGTTTGAATTATTTTATATCATAAAAACAAAGACCCTCTCATACATTGTATGGGAGGGCTTTTTATGTGGCAGAAAGTAAAGCAGGCGGGGTGCTATATCATCATTATCGTGCTGCTCCCCTATGTGGTGACTGTGTTTTTAAATGGGTCAAGCATGGCGGTGTCATCCGGTGTGGACGATATGTACGTGATGGTAAAAAATGGGGACAATGAGGCGGAAATGTCCATTGAGGAATACTGTATCGGAAGACTGGCGAAGGAGATTCCGGTTACATATCATGCGGAGGCGCTGAAAGCGCAGGCGATCCTCGTGCGTACTTCCGTGTATAAAACTCTGAAGGAGAACGGGAGCGGCGCAGTGCTGGAGGAAGGCTTTTGGAGCGCGGAGGAGATGGAACGGCAGTGGGGTTCGGCCAGGTATTCCGCCAACTATGAGAAATTGAAAAAGGCGTGGCAGGACACGGAGGGAAAGGTCCTTATGTATGGGGAGAATCTCGCGAACACTCCTTTTTGCAGGCTCACAAACGGCAGCACGAGGGATGGGAAAGAGGTGCTGGGGGAAGAGTATCCCTATTTGAAGATAGAAGACTGCCCGCTGGATATTGAGGCCAGGGAGCAGATCCAGACGGTAACGATCGACGATATGGATGCGGAAATTACCGCGACGGATACGGCCGGATATGTA
>CANRMH010000113.1 GCA_947631695.1 uncultured Lachnospiraceae bacterium
CAAAGATCTTTGCCACCGGCGTCTTCTTCTCCGGTTCCGGATCTATCGGTTCCTCCGGCACCTCTTCCAGATCGCCCTGAACCTTCATCAAGTTATACACCGCTGCCGTCACCTCAGCCTGCGTCACGTCCTCGTCTGCCAGCGTATCCTCCGCATCTTTCAGCGCGTCTTTCATTGCCTTCCAGCTCTCTTCCGTGTACTTCGCTTTGTCCGTATCCGGGATCGCTTTCACCGCATCGATCGCCTTCTGCAGATCCGTCTTGTCCGCCTTCTCCGTCAGAGTCCTCTGTGCCTTTGTCAGGTCACTCGCCGCGGCCGCCACCTGCTCCGGAGCTGCATCCTTATTCGCCAGAACCTTCTCAGCCTCTGCGATCGCCTCTTTCAATGCCTTCCAGCTGGACGGCGTGTACTTCGTCTCATCCACATCCGGAATGGACTTTGCATCCTCGATGGCGGCCTCCAGTTCCGCCTTGCCCGCCTGCTTCGTGAGGGCTGCCGTCGCTTTCTCCAGCTTCTCAGCCGCCGCGTCCAGCTGCGTCTGACTTGAGGTGACCGCCTTTCCGAGAACGTCTTTTGCCTCCTTCAGTGCATCCGCGTAAGTCTTCCAGCTGGACGGCGTGTAGGTCTCCTCCGCGTCCACTTCCGCATTTATTGCATTCTGCAGCCGCAGGGAATCCTCTTTCTTCACCTCCACGGTTGCCTTCACTGTAACCGCTGTGGAACTGTATAACTGCTTATCCTTCGCGCTCCATGCCACGGAGCCATCCTTTCCGACCCACTGGTTTGCATTTGCACCGATCGACTGGACGATTCCCGTCGCCTCATAGTTCCCCGGAATCTGGGTATTTACCTTTGCCAGATCCCATTTCACCGGCAGCTCGGAAACGCCGTAATCGTAATGAAGGTTCACCTTCGCCGTCTTCGGAAGGGTCGCCATCACCTGCTCATCGTCCGCATTCTTCGTCGCCTGTACGCTCCCCAGATCCTCGGCAACTGCGGACTGGGCATCCGCATTTCGAATCGCATCATACTGCGCCTTGGTCAGGGAGAGGACCCCTCCGTGTTTTGTGTTTCCATCGAGGTGGAAATCAGCAGCGCTAATCAGGCTCCAGCCCTCGTCCAGGTTGTCAGACACCAGCGGACGATAATTGAGGGAGCCGTTATCCACCAGCAGATACCACCTATTCTCGTTCTGATGATCCGGATAGGTGAGCGGACCTTCCCCTGACAGTCCCGTCACATCCGTGACCTGCTGAACCATCGTCCACTCTGCCTGGGGTTCCCACCACCGCTTCGCCGTGGTAGATTCCATAAATATCCGCCATCCGTCCTCTTTTTTCGTCAGGCGATATGTCTTCTCTCCATCCTGGAGAATCGTGGTGTCGATCGTTATATAATCTTTATCGATAAAGACTCCTCCGTACTCGTAAGTCTCCTGGGTGAAGTCCGTGGTGGCTCCCCACATCACATTGACTTTGCAGTCCCCGTTCTGGTAGATATCCGCATCGTCGAACCTGCTGGACGACCAGTATACCACAAAGGCTCCTTTGCCCTCGCCATAATAATCGTCCACCCAGGTGGCCTCCGGCGCAAACGCCATCCCCAGCTGTGCCTGTTTCACACCCTCCTGATTCAGCGCCACGTCAAACTGCCGCATACTGCTCCAGTTGATCAAATCCTTGGACTCCCAGACATTGATCTTGGTGCTGGACATATGGGGAACCGTCACCGTATATCCCTCAATCGTCATCATGCGGTCATTGGATCCGGGGCCACCGCCATACCAGCGCAGGTCCGTGGCAAGAATGTACCACGTCTTTGTCTCCGGACTGTAGGTGAGGAACGGATCCCGAGAACCCGTAGAACTCTTATCGGAGACAAGAACCGGCTGACCGCCGTTGAGCGGTTCCCAATATTTGGGATCATCTCCTCTGGAGATCTGCATATAAACCCTCTCCTGATAGTTGTCCGGGGAAACACCCGCAAGATGAACCATCAGATACCCGTAGGGGTCATCCGGCGCCGCTTTTGGCAGAATCGTAACCTGAACCGACTTCTCAACCGTCCTTCCCCGCACGTTCACCGTTGCCGTCAGCGTCCCCTTCACAGATTCTTCGCCGTTTTCCGGCTGCTTGACCGCCGCCGATATCCCATCTTCCGCGATATCGATCTCCGGCATTTTGGAAGTCCATGTCACCGTCCCGTCGCAATCCGGCAGGTAGGCTCTCTCGTCACTTATGGTAAGATCTCCCAGTTTTTCCGCTATCTCTTCCGCAAACCCGGCAAATTCTCCCTCGTGAAGTTTCATGTCCTGATCGGACAATTCCTGTATCTCTTTTCCGGTCAGCGCCCGGTCATACACCCGAAACGTCGCCACAGAACCTTTAAACAGGGGATCCGGATTGAAGGGGGAACGTCCGATCGTATTCCGGGTCTGCAGTGTCAATCGCTCCACAGACATCTGGCTTTCCTTCGTCACTTCGACTTGCTTTCCGTCTACATAGAAGGAAAGGGTCTGTTCCGTCGCGTCGATCACTGCGGTGAGCTGATACCAGCGGTCCGCCCTCATTGCGTACGGACTCCGCGCATTTCTCTCCGCCAGATTCCCTCCGCCATAACTGATACAGGTACGCGGAGCTGTCGTATCGCTCATACAACTCGTAAACCAGTACGGATCGTTTGTGTCAGCGGTTCCGATACTCCATAGAAAATGATACTGGCTCAGGATCGATGCATCTGCCTTCACCTCGATACTGACGGTCGCTGATGTCTTGCCCTTCAGGATATCATTTGGGAGAGACACCCAAGTCCCCGGCGCATCCGCGGAGGTTCCGTTCCCGTCAAACACCAGCGCGCTGTCCTTCCACTCGGCCGTACTCTCGTTCTGCACAACGGCATCTCCCACCGCGCCTTTATTCTGTACCCGATTCTTTACGGTTTTTCCGTCTTCCGGGGCATTTGCGAAGGAATAGTCCGCAATCAATCCCTCCTGAAGCGCCACGCTGCCCACCGGATAAACCGTGACATTCACCTTAGCCGAGCCAACCTGACCGCGCACCGACACGTGCGCCGTCAGCGTTCCCGTCAGTGCTTCCTCTCCCTCGGTCGGCTGAGCCACCGTCGCCGTCACTCCATCCTGTGCAATCGCGATCTCCTTCATGTCGGATGTCCAGGTAACCGTCCCGTTGTAATCCGGCAGCAGATATTTCCCGCTCAGAATTTTGATATCGTCAAGCTGTCCCGCTATTTGGGAGGCGATCTCCTGAAACTCCTTTGCGTGCAGTCCTCCGTCCGCTTCGGACAAAGCCCTGATCTCGCCATCGTCCAGCGCACGGTCATACACACGGAACGTTGAGACCGACCCTTTAAACAGCGGATCCGGATAGGGCGCGCGGCCGATTGTGTTTCGCGTCTGCGCTGTCAGACGTTCCACAGACATCTGACCGTCCTGAATCTCACCGGTTTTTTCTCCGTCCACATAGAAGGACAGGGTATGCGTGTCCGCGTTAATCACAGAAGTGAGCTGATACCAGCGATCCGCGGCAAGCTGATAGGATCCTTTTGCCGTCTTCTCATTCGTATTGCCGCCTCCGTAACTGATGCAGGTGCGCGGCATCATCACATTTGCAAACCAATGCGGATCTGTATAATTTTCCGTTCCTATACTCCACAAAAAATGGTTCTGGGGCAGAATCGACGCGTCCGCTTTCACCTCGATACTGACGGTCGCTGATGTCTTGCCCTTCAGGATATCATTTGGAAGGGACACCCAGGTTCCCGGCGCAGTTGTGGAGATTCCCTCCCCGTTAAAAACCAGAGCATTGTCCTTCCACTCGGCCGTCCCTTCGTTCTGCACCACGGCTGCTCCCACCGCGCTGGCATCAGCCTGATTCTCAACCGTTTTCTCATCCTCCGGTTTTTCCGCGAAGGAATAGTCCGCGATCAGCCCCTCTTGCGGCACTTCCGCCGCCGGAGCCGCCTTCACGCCTGTCCTGCTCATGCCGCCCGTCGGCAGAGCGCCCGCTATGCCGCTGACAATCAGCGCTCCTGAGAGAATTCCCGCCAAAACATGTCTTACTTTTTTTCTTTTCAATTTTCGAATCTCCTTTCATATTTTCTGACACGTTTTTTGTTTCTCTTTCATTGTACCCCCCCCCATGAAATTTCAAGTATTTTCGCAAAAAAGAAAGGATCTATGCAAAAAATATTGCTGTTCTCTCAAATATCCATTCTTTTGGCTGCAAATTCGCTGCGTGAAGCCCAAACCGCCTCTCGAATCACCTTCTTACGGCCTCGGCAGCAAGTATCTCGGCCTGGTTTGAACAGTAACCGAGAAGGTATTCACAATTGTAAATTTATTCTCTTTTCAGTTGTTTTTCTAAAAGGGATATGCTATCCTATATCTATTACTTCCGGGCGGCACTTTTCGCTGCCCGAAATGATCTATGCCGCAAGGCGTCTCGTTTCAGTTGTCAGTTACGCACAGGCTTCGTATGCACACCTGTGTAGTCCTTTTCCCTTCCTCTATGGAGGGATTTCTATCAGACAATTCCCTATGATACGAGAAAAAGCAAAAAATGAAATAACAGAAAGTCCAGCGGTGAAATGTCAACCCCTAAATGAGTAAAAATTCGCATTATTTTTGGCTCATTCCCAAAGGGCGCAA
>CANRMH010000114.1 GCA_947631695.1 uncultured Lachnospiraceae bacterium
TCCAGCGGAGCCGCCACATATGTGGAGGGCGTGAACGGGGGCAAAGCCCTGCAGCTTGACGCGACAAACTACGTGGATCTGGGGAAGAGTACGGATCTCCAGCCGGAGAACCTGACCCTGTCTTTCTGGCTGAATCCCACGCAGAAGATGACGGGGGAGGAGATGATCACCTGGAGCAAGAACGAGTGGTGGACAGATGGATGGTATCTGTCTTCGGAGAACGACGGAGCTCCTCTGGCGCTTTCCGTCGGCCCTGCCGCTTCCGGCGGGCAGCCGTACAAGGTCAGTATAACGGGCGTGAACCGCGACGAGTTCTTCCCGGCCGGCCAGTGGACCCACGTCGTGGTGATCTACGATAAAGAGTCAAAAGACGTGAGTTACTATCGGAATGGCGTGAAGTGCCAGACCCGCGTGGATTATCAGATCGGAGGAGAGAGTACCGGCGTTCTGGGGTCCGACGCGTCCATGGGCAAGTATATCGGATATAATGGCCCGGTACATAAAGTGGCCTCCCTGAAGGCGGCGATCGACGAGTACCAGCTGTACAATGACGTGGCGGATGTGGAGGACGTCATCGCCCTGTACGAAGAGGGCGGCGGAAGCTTCGACAAGAAGGCGGTCGCACAGCAGGATCTGGACGCCATCGTGGTTCCTTCCAGCGCTACCGGCAACCTCTCGCTGCCGGCGAAGGGCAACGCGGGTTCCGACATTGTCTGGACGTCTGACAAGGAAGCGGTGATCTCAAAGGATGGCGTTGTGGTGCGCCCGGAGATCGGAGAAGATCCTGTCGTCGTTCATCTGACGGCCACCGTGTCCTACCTGGGCGGCGAGAGCGTTACGAAGACATTCACCGTGACGGTGCAGCCCAAGGCGGAAGCGGCGAAGGTAGACAGCCTTCTGGACGACGTTCTTCTGGAGGATGATTTCCTTGTGAACGCGTCCTCGAAGGAGGAACAGTATCTGCTGAGCCTGAGTTCCGAGAAATTCCTGTGCGAATTCTATAAGGTGGCGGGCCTGCAGCCGACCGAGGACGGATACGGCGGATGGGAGAGAACCGGCGACGCCAATTTCCGCGGACACACCTTCGGGCATTATATGTCGGCGCTGGCTCAGGCGTATATCGGCTGCGACGAGGCGAACGTGAAATCCAGTCTGCTGACGCAGATTTCCGCCGCGGTTGCGGGACTGAAGAAATGTCAGGACGCCTATGGCGCGAAATATCCGGAGCATGCGGGTTATATCTCCGCGTTTCCGCAGGGAGTGTTGGCGCGTGTGGACGGCGTAGCGTCCCCGACTGCGGACGACGGCAGCGTGCTGGTGCCGTATTACAATCTTCACAAGGTGCTTGCGGGACTGCTGGACATCTACAAATACGTGGACGAACCCTCCATCCGGGAGCAGGCGCTGGAGATTGCCGACAATTTCGGCAACTTCCTCTACAACCGTTTCCAGAAGCTGCAGGACAAGAACAGAATGCTCGGGACGGAGTACGTCGGGATGAACGAGGCGCTCTACGAACTGTACGACCTGACGGGCAACGAGAATGCGAAGGTGGCCGCTCAGTATTTCGACGAGACGACGCTCTTTGATCAGCTGGCGAACAACCAGGATGTTCTGAACGGCAAGCATGCGAACACGACGATCCCGAAGCTGACCGGCGCGGCAAAGCGCTACGCGGTGCTGACGCAGAATGAGGAATATTACAGCAAGCTTTCACAGGAAGAGAAGAACGGGCTGGAGAAATACCTGACCGCCGCAAAGAACTTCTTTGATATCGTGGTGGATCACCATACCTATGTGACCGGCGGAAACAGTCAGTCCGAGCATTTCCATGCGGCGGATGAGATCGGGTACGACGCGACCAAGGGAGAGTACGACGCGGCTCTGACCTGCGAGACCTGCAACACCCACAACATGCTGAAGCTTGCGAAACTCTTATTCCAGATCACGAAGGATAAGAAATACATCGATTATTTTGAGAATACCTATATCAACGCGATCCTGTCCTCCCAGAATCCGGAGACGGGTACTACAATGTACTTCCAGCCGATGGCGCCGGGGTACAACAAGGTATTCAACCGCCCGTTCGACGAGTTCTGGTGCTGTACCGGTACCGGTATGGAGAACTTTGCGAGACTGGGCGACAACATTTACTATGTAGAGGGAAGCAATATTTACGTACATATGTTCTTCTCAACCAAGCTGACGAGCGAGGAGAACAACCTGGTGCTGGAGCAGACGGCCAGGATGCCGAACGAGGACGTGGTCACCTTCAAGGTGAGCGCGGCGGACGGCGGAAGCGTCAAGGCCGGTATGATCCTGAGGCTTAGGAAGCCGGACTGGATTGCAGGCGATGCGGAGATCAAGGTGAACGGCAGCGCGATCGAGCTGAAGGAAGAGAACGGATATTTCGTGGTGGAAGGCATCAAAGCCGGGGATACGATCTCCTACAAGATGCCCATGAAGGTTCAGGTGTACGACACTCCGGACAAACCGAACTTTATCGCGTTCAAGTACGGCCCGATGGTCCTGAGCGCGGCGCTGTCCACCAACAATATCGAAGCGTCCCAGGGAAATGGGATCCTGGTCCGCGTAGGCACGTTTGACTCTACCGTAAGGACTTCCATCCTGATGGAGAACTATGACGATGTGGAAGAGTGGAAAGCGGATGTGGAGAAGAATGTGGTCCGGATCGAGGACAGCGAGGACGGACAGGTACAGTTCAAGCTGAACAATACGGACGCGGACGAACTGATCTACACGCCGCATTACCGCAGATACAAAGAACGCTACGGCCTGTATATGTATCTGGAGGGCAAGGACTCCCAGGCGGCGCAGGACCGGATCCTGGAGGGGAAGGAAGCGCTCCGCGATGAGGAGATCAGCGTAGATTATCTGAATATGTTCGACGACAACAATTCGGAGAAGGCAAAGAATGTCCAGTCTTCTGACAATTCTCAGGTAGGCGCATTTAACGGAAAGACCTACCGCGATGCGTACGGAGGCGGTTGGTTCAGCTATGATCTGAAGGTGAACCAGAATGCGGAACACAATTATCTGAACTGCACGTTCTATTCCGGGGACAGAGGCAGGGAATATGACATCCTGGCAGGCGGACAGAAGCTGGAGACCTACTCCTATGCGGACGCGCCGTCCGGAAATGAATTTTACGTACATACGGTTGAAATCCCGAAGGAAGTCGTAGCTGCGGCGCAGGACGGAAAAGTTACGGTGCGCTTCCAGGGTACGTCTAAGAATACCTTGGTGGGCGGAGTCTTCGGCCTTTCCGTCACAACGGAAGCGGATTACGATACGGATGCGAGCCTGAAGGCGCTGTCCTTCCAGAAAGGTACGCTGGAACCGGCGTTCTCACCGGACATCACGGAATATACCCTGACCCTTGAGCCGGGAACGGAGAGCGTGAATATGACGGTATCCCCGAAGACTGCAAGCGGTCTGGTGTATGTGAACGGTATCCTGATCGACGATACGCAGGTGAGGGAAGTGGACACCACAGACAACGCTGTCAGACTGGTTTTGACTGCTAAAGCTCAGGATCATAAGACGGAAAAGATCTATACGGTTAAAGTGAACAAAGAAACAGACCCGGAAGAGGTGGCGAATTTCACTTTTGACAAGGACGGAAACGGCAAATTTGAGGAAGGAAACGCGGCTGCGTCCGGAACCTATACCCTGGTGGATCATGGGGATGGAAAGGCTTTGTATCTGGACGGAAAGGCAAACTTCCTGAATGTGACGGCGAAGGATGGAAGCAGCCTGCTGACAGGACTTTCTGAACTGACGATCTCCTACGAGGCGAAACCGGAGAGCGGGCAGGACAACGTTAACTGGATCTACTATGCGGCTCCGAATGAGAATTCGCAGACTTACGAGCATGAGAAATATATCGGCAGTCTGGAGGATAAGAATGGCTCGACCAAGTTTGAGCGCTATCTGAATACCGGCGCGAGACCGGATTCGGCGAGCGCGGCTACGGGAAGCGACTGGGCGCACGTGACCGTCGTATATACCCTTTCCGATACTACGGTGTATGTGAACGGGGAAAAGGCGAGTACCGTGGGAAGCAATTACAATGTAGCGGATATTCTTGGCGACAACAGCATTTTCTATATCGGAAAAGCAAACTGGGGGAACGGAGAATATTATAAAGGCGCTATCGATAATCTGCGTATCGAGAACCAGGCGCTGACCGACGAGGAAGTAAAAGAACTTGCGGAAGGAAAGAGGGATCTGAACAATCCTGCGGATAAGACCAAACTGAAACAGGCGATTGATAACGCGGTGCCGGAGGCCGATAAGAATCTGTACACCGAAGAGAGCTGGGCGGCATATGCGAGCGCGCTGAAAGAAGCGAAGGAGATATATGGCAGAAAGGGAGCGGCAAAAGCTGCGATCGACAGAGTGACGAAGGCGCTGCAGGACGCTCAGGGCGGCCTGACCGAAAAGGGATCTGAACCGGGGCCGGGACCAGAACCGGGACCGGAGGTGGACGTGGTTAAGTGGTTCATAGACGTTCACAATAAAGAGGACGGCAGTGCGGAATGGTATGTTCCAGCAGTGGATTTCGTTTTCAAGAACGGCATTATTACC
>CANRMH010000115.1 GCA_947631695.1 uncultured Lachnospiraceae bacterium
CTCCAGAAAAATGGTCCGGGTAATGGCCTGCTCGCTCATCGGTTCCACGATGCCGCTCGCCCCGAGGACGGAGATCCCTCCCTCGATCCCCAGTCTGGGATTAAAGGTTTTCCCCGCCAGCTCCGTCCCTTCCGGGATGGATATCTCCACCGTAAGGCCTCCCGCATATCCAAAACGCGACTGTTCCTCCTGCACTGCTTCCGTGATCATGCGCCTCGGAACGCGGTTGATCGCCGCTTCTCCAACCGCCTGTTCCAGACCGGGCCTTGTCACCCGTCCAATCCCGACCCCGGCTTCCAGCCGGACGCCCTGTCCGCCGCTTTTCCTCACCTCGGCATACACAGAGATCCCGTTTGTCACATCCGGATCGTCCCCGCTGTCCTTTCGCACTGCGCAGCTGACCTTCTCCGCCTCTATGCGGATCTCCTCCACGTCCAGATACAGCCGGATCCCCGCCGGTGTGAGCAGGGAGATCTGACGGATCTCCGCCCCGGACAGGAGCATATGCGCGGCGGCCTTCGCAGCCGCAGCTGCGCAGCTGCCCGTGGTGTACCCGGTGCGCAGCTCCCTTTGATTCTTCCATACAATCCGGCTGTTGTCCATATACGCTCCTCTCTTCCGATCCTCTTCTCCGATTTCCTTTTTTCGCTACATGACCGCTTTCATGTGATCCAGGAGCAGGCTGCGGATGCCCCTTACTTCTCCCAAGCCCTTCATGCAGACCTCCACCTCGTACCCGGCGTCCTCAAGCCTGGTTTTCCATGAATTTTCCTCGCCGGCCATGTCCTCTTTCGCGTGATCTCCGGCCACAATCATAAACGGCATGAGAACCGCCTTTTTCCATCCCCCGGCTTTCAGTTTATCCATCACGTCCCCGATACCCGGAAATCCCTCCACCGTGCCGACCAGAACCTGCCGGTAACCGAGCAGATGAAACGTGTATTCCAGCGTCGGATAGGCGGCGTTGGCATGATGCTGCGTTCCGTGTCCCATGAGGACCAGCGCCTCGCCGTCCGCGAGCGTGACCTCCGACATCAGGGCGTGAATCGCCTTCTTGTAATCCTCCGGTTCGGAGAGGAGAGGGGTTCCTGTCGAAATCCTCCGGAATCTGCCGGAATATTCCTCGATCGTCCCCGCCATCTGCTCATACTCGATCCCATTGATCACGTGGGTGGGCTGTACGATCACCGTCTCCACCGCGTCCACAGCCATCTGTTCCAGCGCCTCCCTGACTGTGAAAACGTCCACATCCCTCTTCTTCAGCTTCCGGATGATCACCTGGCTGGTAAACGCCCGGTATACCCGGTACTCCGGAAATTCGTCCCGGACGTCCTGCTCGATGGCCGCAATGGTTTTTTCCAGCGTATCCATATGGCTGGTTCCAAAACTAACGATCAAAATTCCTTTTCTGCTTTCCATCTTCCGATTTCCCCCGCTCTTCTATCCGCCGCATCAGTTCTTCCAGATTGCCGGGCGGCTCCTGCGCGTCCTGCAAGATCCGGTTCCGCCTCAGACATTCATACATGCTCAGCACGACCGGTTCCCGCAGATTCGTCTTCTCCAGCGCCGTCCGGTCGCTGAAAATCTCCGCAGGCGTCCCGCATCCCAGAATCCTTCCCTCGTGCATCAGCACGACCTCATCCGCCCATTCATAGGCGTAATCAATATTATGGGTCGCCATCAGAACCGTGATGCCCTCGTCCGTCAATTTTTCCACAATCCTTCTCACAATCCGGTCATGCCTGGGATCCAGGGCCGCCGCCGGCTCGTCCAGAATGATGATCTCCGGACGCATCACCAGAATATCCGCGATCGCGACCTGCTTCTTCTGCCCGCCGCTCAGCGCATGGGTCGGTTTCTCCTGAAACGGGGTGATCTCCAGTTCCCCGATCACCTCGTCCACCGCCCGCCGCACTTCCTCCTCCGCCATCCCGATATTGAATGCGCCGAAGGAAATCTCCTGCTTCACGCTGGCGGAAAAAAGCTGATGGTCAGGATCCTGAAAAACGATCCCCACATTTTTCCTGAGTCCGAGCAGTCCCTTTCGCGAGTAATCCACCGGTTTCCCGTGAAAGAGGATCTCTCCCCGATCCGGCCTGAAGATCCCGTTGCAGCACAGAAAAAATGTAGATTTGCCGGAGCCGTTGGCCCCCATGAACGCAACTTTCCTGCCCTTTTGTATCCGGAGGCTCACATCCTGCAGCGCGGGTTTCTCCCCCTCCTCATAGGTATAGGAAAGATTCCTCGCTTCCAGGATGACCTCCTGTCTCTCTTCTGTCATATGTATCTTTCTCCTATCGCAATCCCGAACAGCATCAGCTCATAGAAAACCAGGCACGCGATCTGCGCCCTTTTCGGCGGATACTGCTCGCCCAGCACCCGGATCCTCCCGTCATATCCTCTGGCCTCCATCGCCCGGTAAAGGGCGTCCGATTTCTTTAGAGAGCGCACAAACAGCGCCGCCGCCATCTGTCCGAAAGAGCGCATCGACGTCCGGAAATCCCGGTTCCCCAGCCTCGCCGCCTGCGCCGTCGAAATACGCGAAGCCGTATCGAGAAGGACGAACACAAAGCGGTAGATCAGAAGCATCAGTTCCAGCAGGAACGCCGGGACATGCAGCCGCTCCATCACGCCCAGTATATCCGTCATGGTCGTGTTCAGAGTCAGGAAAAACAGACAGGACAGGGCGGCAAAGGCCGTCAGGATCAGGCGGATCCCCATCTGCACGGACGCCCTGCTCCCGGTCAGATACCATTCTCCGACCGGAACCGCATACGCGTCCATCGGCTGCGCGGACAGATTGACAAGGATGGTCAGCGTACTGACCAGCAAAAAGGCCAGCGGGATACACATCAGCCGCCGGTAGTGGCGAAAAGGGATCCCTCCCTTCTTTACAGTCAGAATCCCATTGGTCGCCAGTACGATCACCGCGATCAGCCAGGAACGGCTCGCCACACAGCATACCAATGTACTGACTGCGTATATAAATTTTATCATGGCATTCGTATAGCGAAGCTTCGACGAATAGCAGAGCCTGTCAATGACGATCATATTCCTCTCCTACTCTTTCATCCACTTTTTCCGCTCCACAAGCCTTCCCATCAGGAAAGCGATGATCCCCACTCCGATCCCGGTCTGGACGCAGAAAAACAGGCTCTCCATCTCTCCCGGCAGTTCCCCGTTCAGCGCCGTCTCCAGCACCGGCGTAAACCACGGCTCATATTCCCCGTGAATCTCTTCCACCATCTGGCTTCCCGCATCGTCGGATCCTCCGAACTCGGCGCCGCGCAGGGCGAAAAGCGGAACCAGCGTAATCAGCAGCACCGCCGCGAGAAGCAGCAGCACCGTCTTTGTATTCTTACTCATGTGACTTCGCTCCTTTCCAGTACCCGATCATCTTCAACTCCGGTTTCGCGTAGGACTCCAGCGCGATCATGATCATGACGGTCAGAATCCCCTCAATCACGGCAAGCGGCACCTGCGTCGGGGCAAACACGCCGAGGAACTTGACCGCCGACGCCGCCGTCCCTCCGGACTCGGACGGATAGGCAAGCGCAAGCTGCACGCTGGTCACGCAGTAAGTAAACAGATCCCCCAGGCACGCGGCGAGAAAAATCGCTGCGCGGTTGTTGCATTTGAATTTCCGGCACAGCTTATAAATTCCAAACGACAACAGCGGCCCGGCAATCGCCATCGAAAACGTATTGGCTCCCAGGGTCGTTAGCCCGCCGTGTGCCAGCAGGATCGCCTGAAAGATCAGCACGATCACCCCAAGTACACTCATGGCCGCAGGCCCGAAAAGGATCGCGCCAAGCCCCGTCCCTGTCATATGCGAACAGCTCCCCGTCACCGACGGGATCTTCAGCGATGAGATCACGAACACAAAAGCGCCCGACATCGCGATCAGCGTGATGCTGCTTCGGTTCCTTTTCAGTTGGTTTTTCAGGGAAATCAGCCCGACCGCCAGAAACGGCAGGCACACGACGCCCCACGCAATGCAGTAGGCCGCCGGAAGGTAGCCCTCCATGATGTGCATCGCGTTTGCGACAGGAGCAGCGGCAAACACGATCGAAAATGCCAGAACTGCCCGAACGAAAAGTTTTTGTTTTTTTGTCATACCTTTCTCCTCCTTTTTCTGTGACAAAAAATAGAACTGCCGAATATACCCCAGGCATTTCCGATCACAAAAAAAGGATAGAGTTACCTGGTTATATTCCCGTAACCATCCAAATCCTTTTAAAAGTGAATATTCTGACTTAGGCATCAAACATGCCGCTTTCGCCTTCCCATAAGAAATCTTACAGTGACCTAATGAAAGCGCACTCCTCCAATACAGCAACGGGTATTGCGCAGGATTCTCACCTGACTTCCTCTGCCGCGCCTCCCCGGGGCAAACCAGGGAATACGGACGGCTTTCTTTTAAAACCGGGACCCGCCTGCGCAAGTCCCGACGCGGGATTTGAACATCTGTCCCGGCTTCCTGCCGGGACACGTCTATTGTAACATCGAGGCGGAGGTTTTTCAACCGTTTCCTCCGCCTT
The DNA here is from genome assembly GCA_947631695.1 of uncultured Lachnospiraceae bacterium. Classification (GTDB taxonomy): domain Bacteria; phylum Bacillota; class Clostridia; order Lachnospirales; family Lachnospiraceae; genus Claveliimonas. The sequence goes on from CANRMH010000115.1 coordinate 4,542, forward strand.
CGATCCCCTTCCAAAATTGAAAAAGTAATTTCTACCGTTTCCTTTCCTGGTAGA
>CANRMH010000116.1 GCA_947631695.1 uncultured Lachnospiraceae bacterium
ATACCTGGCAGCCGTTTTCTGCTATGCTATGCTGTTTATGGGCCGTACAAATGATCTTCAGATGACTGCGATCCTGTTTCTGATTCTCCTCATGGCGGTTTATGTGTTCGGATTTCCCGCCTGGCGCTCAGAGCAGGTTCTGATGGTTTTTTTTGGATTCTTTTATGTGGCGGTCATGCTATCGTACGTTTACAGGACCAGAATGCTGCCGGGCGGCGGCGTAACGGTGTGGCTGATCTTTCTCAGCTCCTGGGGATGCGATACCTGTGCGTACTGTGTGGGAATGCTGCTCGGAAAACACAGAATGGCCCCGAAGCTCAGCCCCAAAAAATCCGTGGAGGGCGGAATTGGCGGAATCGTTGGCGCGGCATTGCTGGGGGCGCTGTTTGCGCTGGCGTTCAATTGTTGGGGGAAAAGCCAGGTGAACCCAATTCTGTTCGCCGTGATCTGCGGCGCGGGGGGAGTGATTTCCCAGATCGGCGATCTGGCCGCTTCCGCAATTAAGAGAAATTACAATATAAAAGATTTCGGAAAACTTATACCGGGCCACGGAGGAATCCTGGATCGTTTTGACAGTGTGATATTCACAGCTCCGGTTATCTATTATCTTGCGCTGCTGCTTGCTTAAGTGCAGGGAAGAAAGGAAAATACCTGTCTGACAGTACGGAGGAAATTTTATGAAAAAGATTGCGATACTGGGGTCTACGGGTTCCATCGGAACACAGACGCTTGAAGTGGTGAGAAACAATCGGGATATCGAGGTGGAAGGCCTTGCCGCCGGGGAGAACATCGGACTTCTGGAAGAGCAGATCCGGGAATTCCGGCCGAAGATCGCCGCCGTCTGGTCAAAGGAAAAAGCGGCCAGACTGCGGGCGAATATCCGGGACACCTCCACGAAAGTGGTTTCCGGCATGGACGGACTGATCGAGGTATCCGCCACGGGCGGGACGGAGATGCTGGTGACGGCCATTGTGGGAATGATCGGGATCCGGCCTACGATAGAAGCTATGAAAGCCGGAAAGAATATAGCTCTGGCGAACAAGGAAACGCTGGTGACGGCAGGGCATTTGATCATGCCTCTTGCCAGGGAACACGGGGTGTCGATTCTGCCGGTGGACAGCGAGCACAGCGCAATCTTCCAGTCCATGCAGGGATCGCACGGCGCGGTCAGAAAAATCCTTCTCACGGCTTCCGGAGGACCGTTCCGTGGAAGAAAGAAGGAGGAACTGCAGAATATCCGGGTGGAGGACGCGCTTTGTCACCCAAACTGGAAGATGGGCAGGAAGGTTACGATCGATTCCTCCACTATGGTGAATAAAGGGCTGGAAGTGATGGAAGCAAAATGGCTGTTCGGGATAGATGTGGACGATATCCAGGTTGTGGTCCAGCCCCAGAGCGTCGTCCACTCCATGGTGGAATATATTGACGGGGCGGTTATCGCGCAGCTTGGGACGCCGGATATGAAACTTCCCATTCAGTATGCCCTGTATTATCCGGAGAGAAGGTATCTGCCGGGGGAGAGGCTGGATTTCTGGAAGCTTCATACACTGGAATTTGAGAAGCCGGATCTGGATACATTTTACGGACTCAGACTGGCTTATGAGGCCGGGCGCGCGGGAGGAACGATGCCGACGGTTTTTAATGCCGCCAATGAGCTTGCGGTGCGCCTTTTCCTGGAACGCAGGATCCGCTATCCGGAAATCGTAGAAGAGATCGAGCGGTGTATGAGGGATCATAAAAACGTTGCCAATCCGACGCTGGAGGAAATCCTGTGTGCGGAGAGGGAGACGTATGACCGTATAAATAGCAGGAGGTAGGATTTGGGAATTATATTAGCGCTTATCATATTTAGTTTTATTGTTTTTTTTCATGAATTGGGACACTTTGCCCTTGCGAAGGCGAACGGTATCGACGTGGATGAATTTTCGATCGGAATGGGTCCCGTCCTCTTATCAAAGGAATATCACGGGACCAGGTATTGTCTTAAGCTTCTTCCCATCGGAGGTTCCTGCATGATGGGCGAGGATCAGGAAGCGACCGACGCGCCAGGGAATTTTAACAATAAATCGGTTTGGGCGAGGATATCCGTGATAGCGGCCGGTCCGGTCTTTAATTTTATTCTTGCGTTTATCTTTGCGGTTATCCTGATTGCGATGATAGGGTACGACCGTCCTGTCGTGGGCGGCGTCAACGAGGATTATCCTGCGGCGGAGGCCGGGCTGCGCGCCGGGGATGAAATTGTAAGGATGGGAGATAAAAAAATCAATATTTTTCGGGAGATCCAGAGTTATAATCAGTTCCATCAGGGGGAGGATGTGGATGTAACGTACGTGCGGGACGGAGAAAGCCGCACCGTTACCCTGACTCCGCGCTACAATGAGGATGCGGATTATTACCTCCTCGGAATCGTGGGCGGAAATAACGAGAAAGCGAATCTCGCGTCTGCTCTGAAGTATGGGATCTATGAGGTGAAATATTGGATCTCCACGACCATATCCAGCCTGAGGATGCTGATCACCGGACGGATCGGCATCGACCAGTTGTCCGGACCCGTGGGGATTGTGGACGTGGTCGGCGAGACTTATCAGGAGAGCGTAGATTACGGAGTGCGCACCGTAGTCATAAATATGATGAACATTGCGATCCTTTTGTCGGCGAATCTCGGGGTTATGAACCTGCTGCCCCTTCCCGCGCTGGATGGCGGCCGGCTGCTCTTTTTATTCGTGGAGGCGGTTCGAAGAAAAAGGATCCCGCCGGAGAAGGAAGGGTACTTTCATTTTGTGGGATTTGTGCTGCTGATGCTGTTGATGGTTGTGGTAATGTATAACGATATCAGAAGGATTTTTTTCTAGGCTGCTGTTTGAGAGTAATTGTTCAGACTTGTCTGAACTGTTGTGTTTAAGAGAACAATATCGGAAAGGTGCGTAAGAGAATGAAAACGACAGGAGTGGTGACGGACAGTCACAGCGGGATCGCACGTGATGAGGCGGAAAAACTGGGGATCCGGATTCTGCCGATGCCGTTTTATTTTGACGAGGAATGTTATTACGAGGAGTTGGATATTACGAGGGAGGAATTCTTCCGGAAGCTGGAGTCCGGCGTGCATGTGACGACCTCCCAGCCCTCCCCGGAGAGTGTTAAGAAGCTTTGGGACGAAGCGCTTGAGGAGTACAGGGAGATCCTGTATTTCCCGATCAGCAGCGGACTGAGCGGCTCCTGCATGACTGCGATGGCGCTTGCCGGGGACGAAAAGTACAGGGGCAGAGTGTTCGTGGTGGACAACGGCCGGGTCGCGACGCCGATGCACAGAGCCATTCTGGACGCGCTGGAGCTGATCGGCGAAGGGTATCCCGCCGCTGACATCCGCAGGATGCTGGAGGCGGACAGGGATAGGATGGCGATCTACATCGCGGTGGAGACCCTGGAATATCTGCGCAGGGGAGGAAGGATCACTCCGGCGACGGCGGCGCTTGGAAGCCTGCTGAACATCAAGCCAATCCTGAGGATCGATACCGGCGCCCTCCAGGCAGTGAAAAAGTGCCGGGGATTTAAGAGCGCGAAACACGCGATGCTGGAAGCCCTGCATCAGGATCTGGAGACGCGGTTTGACGATCTGGATTACGCAGGCGACGTGTACCTGATGGCTGCGTCCAGCGCCTCGGACGAGGCGACAGCGGAGTGGATCGGAGAGATCGAGGCGTCCTTCCCGGGAAAGAAGGTACTTTGCGACCGGCTCTCCTTCGGGGTGTCCTGCCACACAGGTCCGGGCGCGCTGGGAGTCGGATTTTCATGCAGGCCGAAGAGACGGCCATCCGATCAGGGATGAGATTGTGATTTTGGAGGAAAACGGCAGGCTCTATTATTTCACTTCTGATTTGTCCGCAAGATTCTCTGCATAATTGGTCGAAAAAACAGAATTTTTGCATTTAAGTGCAGGAACTTGATTTTTACGCCTGTTTATGCTATTATAGAGACAACAGGAGGGATGCGCAATGATAGAATCGAACAAATTGAAAAAAAGGGATCGTTATCTCAATAAGCTGATCGGCTTTCAAGATACGGAACTTGTAAAAGTCATCACAGGCATAAGACGCTGCGGGAAATCGAGCCTTTTGAAGCTGATGGTCGCTCATTTGATTGAAACAAGCATACGGCCAGAGCAGATTGTTGAGATGAACTTTGAATCAAATGATTTTCGGAAAATGACCTCTGACGACGTTTACGCTTATGTGAAAAACCAAGTCGTATCCGGAAAGCGCATGTATCTGTTTTTTGATGAGATCCAGAGGATTGACGCCTGGGAGGACGCAATCAATGCCTTGCGCGTGGATTTGGACTGTGATATCTATGTGACTGGTTCCAATGCGTATCTGCTTTCCTCGGAATATTCTACCTATCTTTCCGGCAGATGCGTGGAGATCAAAATGCTGCCGCTTTCTTTCAGTGAGTTTCTTTATTTTCATGATTT
>CANRMH010000117.1 GCA_947631695.1 uncultured Lachnospiraceae bacterium
TTCCACCAGATCATGCGTCAGCTCGTCAAATTTTGCCTTCGTCAAATTCATATCGAGATGAAGCGGACCGCTCGCGTTCATACTGATGAACGGGAGATTGATATTCGTCGTCGTCGCGGTAGAAAGTTCCTTCTTCGCTTTCTCCGCAGCTTCCTTCACACGCTGAAGCGCCATCTTGTCAGCGGACAGATCCACACCGTTCGACGCCTTGAAATCCGCCACAATATAATCTACGATCTTCTGGTCGAAATCATCTCCGCCCAGTCTGTTGTTTCCGGCGGTGGACAATACCTCGATCACGCCGTCGCCGATCTCGATAATGGATACGTCGAACGTACCGCCGCCCAGATCATACACCATGATCTTCTGCTCTTTCTCGTTGTCCAGTCCATAAGCCAGGGCCGCAGCCGTAGGCTCGTTGATAATACGCTTCACATCCAGGCCAGCGATCTTGCCGGCGTCCTTGGTTGCCTGACGCTGCGCGTCGTTGAAATAGGCGGGAACCGTAATGACGGCTTCCGTAACCTTCTCGCCAAGATACCCTTCCGCGTCCGCCTTCAGTTTCTGAAGGATCATTGCGGAGATCTCCTGCGGGGAATATCTCTTGCCGTCGATCGCCACTTTATAATCGGAACCCATCTCCCTCTTAATGGAAGAAATCGTCTTTTCCGCATTTGTGACGGCCTGACGCTTTGCCGGCTCACCCACAAGACGCTCTCCTGTCTTCGTAAACGCCACAACTGAAGGAGTCGTCCTTGCCCCCTCCGTATTTGCAATTACCACCGGCTGTCCGCCTTCCATAACGGCGACGCAGCTGTTTGTCGTACCCAGATCAATTCCTATGATTTTCCCCATGATAATTCCTCCTTATCTGCTTTCTGTTTTTAATTTGCTACTTTTACCATACTGTGTCTCACCACAGATTCTCTATACATATATCCTTTCTGAAATTCTTCAGCTACTACGTTTTCACCGAAATTCTCATCCTCCACGTGCATCACGGCATTATGGAAATCCGGATTGAATTCCTGTCCGACCGCCTCGATCGGTTTGACTCCCGCTTCCTCCAGGGTGGTCATCAGCTGTTTGTACACCTTATCCATACCCTGTACGAACGGATGCTCCTTATCCCCCTCGGCGACCGCCGCCAGACCGCGCTCAAAATTGTCCACAACGGGAAGGATCTTTTCTATGATATCCCTTGCGCCGATCTCGTACATCTGAGATTTTTCCCTCTCCGTGCGCTTCCGGAAATTATCGAATTCGGCCATCTGCCTTGTTAGTTTGTCTGTAAGTTCCTCAATTTTTTCATCTTTTTTATTTTTTTTGCCAAAAAGCCTGCCCTTCTTTTCTTCCTCTTCCTTCTTCGGTTCTTCCGTATCGGATTCTTTCTTCGGTTCCTCCGTATCGGAAGTCTCGCCGCTATTGTCTCCGTCCGCGGGAACCTCGGCGGCGTCCTCTGTCCCGGAATCATTTTTTTCCTGCTGCCCGGCCGCCTGCTTCGCCTCCTCCACAGCCTCTTTGACCATCTCTTCCTGGCTCTTCTTCTGACCCATTTCCTGATTATTATCCAAGAGTTCCTCCACCTTTCCTATGGTTTTTTATGGAAAATCGCATCCAGCTCATTTTGCAGATGTTTCAGCGATTTTAATACGTGTTCATAATCCATACGCTTCGGCCCGACAATGCCGATCGTCCCTTTCATTCCATCTCCCAGTTCATACGTGGCGGTAACGATGCTGCAGTCCTTCATCGTCTGTACCGGCGTCTCGTCGCCAATATATACCTGAATCCCGGTATTTTCCTCCTGGGCCAGCGTGCGGGTCACAAGCTCGGTCAGCTGCTGTTTTTCCTCGAAGGCGCTGATGATCTCCTGCGCGCTCTGCTTGTCGCTCAACTCCGGATATTTAAAGATATTCGTCGTCCCGCTGGTATATATCTGCATGTCTTCATCAATCTGGATCGCGTCGGCTACGGCGTCCAGCACTTCGCCGACCACATCCCCGTGGCTGCCCGCCTGTTCCTTCAGCATGGCGATCAGCCCCAGATTGATCTGCTCGATCGGCATACCGTTCAACGTTGTATTTAAAAGCATGTTCAGCTTCAGCAGGTTCTCATTGCTCAAAGGTTCGCTGACCGCGATAATCTTATTCTTGATCACATTTCCGCCCAGCACGATGACGGCAATGATCTGTTCCTCGTCCAGCTGGGTCAGCTGAATGAATTTGATCTTATTCGCGCTGTTCACCGGCGCGGAAACCATCGTCGCGTAATTCGTGTTCGCCGCGAGTACGCGCGCCGCCTGCTTCAGAAGCTGATCCATCTTGTCTGCCTTCTCCAGCATCTGCTCCTGCAATTCGTCCAGTTCCTGCTCCTTTTCCTCCATCAGCAGGTCCACATACAGCCGATACCCCTTATCCGAAGGAATCCGGCCCGCAGACGTGTGCGGCTGCAAAATGTATCCCAGCTCTTCCAGATCCGCCATCTCATTGCGGATCGTCGCCGAACTCAGGTTTAAATCCGTATATTTCGAAATCGTCCTGGAACCGACCGGTTCCCCGGTCTCCAAATAATTCTGGATGATCGCATGCAGAATTTTTAATTTGCGCTCGCCCAGAGCTTCCTCGACCCGCATCCTGCCGCACCTCCTCCGCTTGTCTTGTTAGCACTCAACAAAATCGAGTGCTAATCTCTACGCATACTAATTTATCACTAGATTTTTCATTTGTCAACATACTTTATACTTTTTTTATTTCTATGCCTTTAATATATTCCAGCCACGCTTTGATCTCCTTCTCCCTGCCGTTATCTCCCGGATGATAGAATCTCTCGTTCAGGATCTCGTCCGGAAGATACTGCTGCTCCACATAGTGGTTGGGGAAATCATGCGCGTACTTGTATCCGATCCCTCTGTTCAGATTTTTCGATCCCCTGTAGTGCGAATCCTGAAGATGCGCCGGAACCGTTGTTTTTTTCTGCCGGACGCTCTCCATAGCCGCGTCGATGGCCATCACCGCCGAATTGCTCTTCGGGGCCGTCGCCACGTAAAGCGCCGCCTGGGAGAGAATGATCTGCGCCTCCGGCATTCCCACCCGTTCCGCTGCCAGAGCCGCCGAGACGGCTACCGAAAGCGCCATAGGATCCGCGTTTCCTACATCCTCGGACGCGCAGATCATAATTCTTCTGGCAATAAATTTCACATCCTCCCCGGCGGACAACATTTTCGCAAGGTAATATACCGCCGCGTCCGGATCGGAACCCCGCATGCTCTTGATAAACGCGGAGATGGTATCGTAGTGATTATCTCCCTTCTTATCATACCGCACAACCCGCCTTTGGATACATTCGCCGGCCACATCGAGCGTCAGGCAGATCTTTCCGTCCTCTCCCGGTTTCGTCGTCAGGATTCCAAGCTCCACCGCATTGATCGCGCTTCTCGCGTCCCCGCCGGCGACGTCGGCAAGAAAATCCAGGGCGTCGTCGTCGATCTCCGCCCCGTAACTTCCCATCCCCTTCTCCCTGTCGTACACAGCGCGCCGGATCAGAATTTTGACGTCCTCCTTCTCCAGCGGATAAAGTTCAAAGATCCGGGAGCGGGAAAGGAGCGCGCCGTTCACCTCAAAATACGGATTCTCCGTAGTCGCGCCGATCAGGACGATCGTCCCGTCCTCCACAAACGGAAGCAGATAGTCCTGCTGTCCCTTGTTAAAGCGGTGGATCTCATCAATAAACAGAATGGTCTTTCTCCGGTACATTCCCTGCAGTTCTCTGGCCTTCGAAATGACCTCCTCCATATCCTTCTTTCCCGCAGCCGTCGCATTGATCTGAGTAAATTCCCCTCTGGTCGTATGAGCGATGACTTTCGCAAGCGTTGTTTTTCCGGTGCCCGGCGGTCCGTAAAAAATAACGGAAGTCAGTTTGTCCGCCATGATAGCGCGGTATAAAAGCTTGTCCTTCCCAATAATATGCCGCTGTCCCACCACTTCGTCGAGCGATGTCGGACGAAGCCTGGAAGCCAGCGGCGCCTCCTTCTCCATATTTTTTTCTCTCGCATAATCAAACAAATCCATATCCATCCCTCTTAATCCAATATCAATTCATCCACCGTGACGAACTGAAATCCCTCTTTTTCCAGAATATCAATGATCCTCAGGGCGGCCTTCACAGAACTTTCGTAACAGTCATGCAACAAGATAATATCATTTTCTTCCGCTTTCGTCACCACTCTGCTGACAATTTCATCCACATTTTCCGTCGTCCAGTCTAACGGGTCTATCGTCCACATCACCGGCAGGGCCTCCATGCCCAATTCCAGATTTTTCTGCCATGTTCCGAACGGAGGACGGATATATTCCGTATGTTTCCCGATCGCTTCATATATTACCTGATCTGTATCCATGATCTCCCGCCGCGCCGTTTCGTTGGAAAC
>CANRMH010000118.1 GCA_947631695.1 uncultured Lachnospiraceae bacterium
GGAAAGGTGAATCCGAAACTCAGAACAGAGATGGGATGGGCAGTGAAAGCGGGACTCATCACCGGAAACGACAACGGGAATTCTCCGAGAACGCTGGATCCTCAGAACCCGACCAGCCGCGCGGTGTGCGCGACGATCATCCAGAGATTCCTGACCGACAGTGAAAAGATGTGACGTTTCACATTTATGAAAGGCGCGAAGTATGAAAATACGGATTGCGGGGCATTGTAAAGGATAGACGGCATCAGGAGGAGATTTGTATGAGAATCGTATTTTTTGACGCGAAAGATTATGACAAAAAGGCTTTTGAACAGTATGAGGGAAAGGAAGGCCTCGAGTTCAAATATTATGAGACGAAGCTCTGCGAGGATACGGCGGAGCTGGCGAGAGGGGCGGACGTGGTCTGCGTGTTCGTAAACGATGATGTGAACGCGGCTGTGATTGAAAAGCTCTATGACTTCGGAGTAAAACTGATCGCTTTGCGCTGTGCGGGCTACAATAACGTGGATCTCTCCGCCGCATATGAGAAGATCCATGTGGTGAGAGTTCCCGCGTATTCACCGTATGCCGTTGCCGAGCATACGATGGCGCTGCTGCTTTGCTCCATCCGCCGTATCCATAAGGCCTATATTCGCACGAAGGACTTTAATTTCAGCCTGAAAGGCCTGACCGGGTTTGATCTGCACGGCAAAACAGTCGGAGTCATCGGTACGGGAAAGATCGGAAGGGCGTTTATTGATATCTGCAGGGGATTTGGAATGAAGGTTCTCGCCTATGACAAATATCCGGCAGAGATTGAGGGAGTGCGCTACACGGAACTGGACGAGCTGTTTCGGCAGAGCGACATCATTTCCCTTCACTGTCCTTTAACCGAAGAAACGGCGCATTTGATCAATAAAGACAGCATTGCCAAGATGAGAAAAGGCGTGGTGATCGTTAATACCTCGCGCGGCGCGCTGATCGACTCAGAAGATCTGCTTGCGGGACTCAAGGAACGCAGGATCGGAGCGGCATGTCTGGACGTTTACGAGGAGGAATCGGATCTGTTTTTTGAGGATTTTTCAGGCCATATCGTAAACGACGATACGCTCGCCAGGCTGATCACTATGCCGAACGTGATCGTGACTTCCCACCAGGCATTTCTGACAGAGGAAGCCCTCTCGGGAATCGCAGAGACGACGGTGAAGAATATTCTCGATTTTTTCGGCAGACAGGAACTCGAGAATGAAGTGTGCTATCACTGCGGCGATTTTGACGACTGCAAAAAGAAACGAAAAGAGAAATGTTTTTAAAAAAGAAACATCCGCAGATGCGGGAAAAGGAACAGGCTCCTCTTTCGAGAGGGGCCTGTTTGATGATAGGGAACTTACAGAGGGTATGCCGCCTACAACTGAAGAACGATTCCGATGACTGCGCCTGCGGCGATCCAGATGAGGGGGTGAAGATTTTTAAGCTGTTTGATCTGCATCAGACCGAAGGCCGCAAGGCAGATGACGATCCCGATATAATCCGGACGCGCGGCGCCGCCGACTGTGACGACCATCGTTATCTTCAGGAGTTCCCACACCGCGTAGCCGATCAGAGCGGCCACCGTGGGGCGGATACCGTAGAAAGCGGCCTGGACGGTCGCGTTCTCGCTGAAATTTTCCAGAAATTTTGCAATGATCACAATTATGACCAGCGCCGGGGCTACCAGGGCGAGAGTGGCGGCGAGGGCACCGGGAATCCCGGCTGCGTTGTATCCTGCGTAGGTGGCCATATTGATACCGACCGGGCCGGGAGTACTCTCGCTGACAGCTACTATGTTCGTCAGTTCCTCGGCGGTATACCAGTCGTATCTGGTGGTAAGATCCATGAGGAAGGGAAGGGTAGCCATTCCCCCTCCTATGGAGAACAGGCCGATCTTAAAAAATTCATAGATGAGCTGAAAATAGATCATGAGGCTTTTCTCCTTCCCACTTTTTTGGCAATGATACCGGCAATGGCGGACAATATGATAATGACCGCAGTAGGAACCGGAGAAAAACATGCCAGGATAAATGCCGCCAGGAAAAGAAAGACTCCGAACCTGTCATGGATCCCTTTCCTCGTCATGGTGACAACGGTCTGCAGCATAAGCGCGCATACGACGATGCGGATTCCGGCGAGCGCGTGCAGGACCGCCGGGATGTGAAGGAAGTTTTGCAGGATGGATGCGATCAGGCAGATAATGATGAGGGATGGGGAGATCATGCCAAATGTAGCGAAGACTCCTCCGACGAATCCGGCCTGCCTGTAGCCCACGTAGGTTGCCGTGTTGACGGCAATGATGCCCGGCGTACATTGGCCGATCGCGTACATATCCAGAATCTCCTCCTCCGTCACCCAGCCCTGCGTATCTACCAGTTCCCGTTTCAGCATGGGAAGCATAGCGAGGCCTCCGCCAAAGGTCAAAGCGCCGATCTTGAAAAAGCTGATATACAGCTCCAGTAATTTTTTCAAAAAAATCCCTCCAATCTATAAAAGCTTTGCCATGATCGCCGCGTAGATTTCCTGATGGTTCTTGTTCCAGTGGCTGCAGACTGTCTTCGCTTCCTCCTCCGTCGGCACCGCCAGTGTCAGATCGATCAGAGGATGATCGTTTTCCAGAACCTGGCATCTTACGGAATATTCCTGGTTCGTGTTGCGGTAATAGTCCGCCCTTATGGACGATTCGTTTTTCAGGTCATATTTTTTATCGAAAAGAAACTGGTCGATATCCTTCTGGATCGCTTCGGAGATTTCATTCTGGAAGAATTGAAGCGTCTCCCCGCCCTCCTCCGTCAGATGGTAGAAGGTCCGGTTGTGCGTTGACGTTTCCCGCACGAACTCCGACTCGACCAGTTCAGAGATTGCCTGCTGCAGCTTGAAATAGGTAGTGTAGCCCCTTTCCAGCACAAATTCGGAGATCTGCGAGGTAGTCAGGGGAAAATCTACCTTATTTAACATATAAAGTACGATTAATTTATACAGTGCAAATGGGCTTGCCATGTAAACAGCTCCTTCCCTGCCAGATATCCTGGCTTTTGAAATAAGCCTGCATCCGATTTAGGACTTTCCGTTTATCCTTTGTCCATTCGGGAGCAAGCAGCAGCGCGCCGGGGCCGTCGCCCGTCAGGCGGTGAAGTACGATGTCCGGACGTATGCGGCAGATACACTCTCCCAGTATGCGGAAGTATTCTTCCATTTCCGGCAGGAAAAAGGGATGCTCCCGGTAATAGCGCGCAAGGTCGGTATCTTTTAATATGTGCAGAAGTTGCAGTTTCATCCCCTGGATATCCATCCGGTTCAGGTATTCCATGGTATCCAGCATCATTTCCGGCGTCTCGTTCGGAAGGCACAGGATCGTATGGACGATCACATCAATTCCGGCCAGACGCAGGCGGGAGACCGCCTCCTCAAACACGGGAAGATCGTAGCCTCTGCGGATAAAAGCCGCGCTTTCCGGGTGAATGGTCTGCAGGCCAAGTTCAACCCAGACGGGTTTGCGCTCCCTCAATTCCTTCAGAAGCTTCAGGACGTCTTCGCCCAGGCAGTCCGGACGCGTAGCAATGGAAAGGATCCTGACGTCGGGATGTGAAATGGCTTCCGTAAAGACTTCCCTCAGGCGGGGAACGGGGGCGTAGGTGTTTGTGTACGACTGAAAATAAGCGATGTAGCCGCTTCCGGAGTATTTATCGCGGACGAGCGTCTTTCCCTCTTCGATCTGGCGCGTGATGGAGAGGGCGGCATCGGGACTAAATTCTCCGGATCCGCCCTTGCTGCAGAAGATACATCCGCGCGTCCCAAGCGTTCCGTCCCGATTGGGGCAGGTCATGCCCGCGTTCAGAGCAATTTTGTAGAGCTTTTCGCCGTAAGTCTGTTTGAGATAGTAATCCAGGGAATAGTATCGTTTTTCACCCCAGCGTGTCCGCGCCATGTCAGATCAGCTCTTTCACCGCGCGGCTTACCGCGTCGGCGACCCGCGGGTCGAACGCCTCCGGCAGAATGTGGTTTTCGTTGAGATCTTCATCCGCGACTAATCCGGCGATGGCGTAAGCGGCAGCCAGCTTCATCTCCTCTGTGATCTGCGAGGCGCGTCCCTCCAGAGCGCCCTTGAAAATTCCGGGGAAAGCGATCACGTTATTGACCTGATTCGGGAAATCCGAGCGGCCGGTTCCCACCACTTTTGCACCGGCTTCTCTGGCGGCGTCCGGCATGATCTCCGGAACGGGATTTGCCATGGCGAAAAGAATCGCGTCCGTGTTCATGGAGGCCACCATTTCTTTGGTGACGATATTCGGGGCGGAGACGCCGACAAAGATATCGGCTCCGGCGAGGGCGTCCGCCAAAGTGCCGGTTTTGTTCTCCAGG
>CANRMH010000119.1 GCA_947631695.1 uncultured Lachnospiraceae bacterium
TCCGGGTTACAGGCGGTTGAGCATCCAGATCTGCTTCGCGAAGCCCAAACTGCCTCCTGAATCACTTTCTTACGGCCTCAGCAGCAAGTGCCTCGGCCTGGTCTGAACAGTAACGAAGCCGCCGGGGAGGATGCAATTTCCACAAAAACGAATTGACCTTGTTTTACCCTGGCGGTATAATTAGTACAAAAGAGGAATTTTTCCTGAAGGAGGTAAAAAGATGAGAAAGAAAGCAATGCAGAGATTTTTCGGTCTGGCTCTTTCCGCGGCTATGGCAGTCACGGGCGTTCCGGCCGTCGCTTACGCGGCACAGCCGACTGAGTCCGAGATCGTAAAAACCGCTGCGGACACCATCGACGTGGCACTCTATGCGACTCCGGCTACTGATTACGTGGCGCCGCATGAGAGACTGAACGGCATCAACAACGAGGACTTCGAGCCGCAGCGGTCCGCCCAGGGGAACCAGCAGGGCTGGGGCAACTGGAAGCAGTCTGCCGGCAGCTCCCACTGGATCCAGTACGATTGGGAGACGCCGATCACCACCAGTTCCTTTGATGTTTACTGGTATGACGACGGCGGCGGCACCCGGGTGCCTGCAAGCATGAATTTCCAGTACAAGAACGGTACCGGGGACTGGCAGGCTGTCACGATGACGTCCAACTTTAATGACGTACTCAAACTGAACCAGTACAACAGGATCAACATCCAGGAGATCACGGCCACGGCCATCCGCTTCAACATGACGGTCATGGATGGCGCTGAGGCCAACGGCGTCTACCGCTGGAAGGTTTATTCGACTTTGACGGACGAAACTGCGCAGATGGCGGTAGACTATGCGAAGGGAAAGCTGACCCTGGGAGAAAGGATGGCGGCAGATACGATCCTGCCGGCTGAGATGACAAACGGAGTGCAGGTGGCATGGACGGAGAACCATGGCGCCATCGAGATCCGGGATGGCAAGGCGGTCGTCACTCGCGGCGATGCGGACGTATCGGGGACCCTGACGGCCACGTTCTCTCTGAATGGCAAGACCGCCACGAAGGACTTTACCGTGGTCGTTCCGGCGAAGACGGAAGCGATCCCGGATATGCTTGCGAAGTATGACTTCGCGGATTTGTCCGGAACGCTTGCAAATGGCAGCTCCATCGTGGATGCATCCGGACATGACAACGACGCGAAGGTCGTGGGAACCGGAATTACAGCTGCAGACGGCGTGCTGACGCTGCCCGGCGGAGAGGCGGGAAGCAGCGCGGGCTATGTGCAGCTTCCGACAGGAATGTTTGATAATCAGGACAATCTGACGATCTCCATGTGGATTCAGAATGATCAGGGCGCGCAGTGGACGTCTGCGTTCTTCTTTGGAAAGGACACAACAAGATATTTTATGATCAACCCGCAGAATCCGACGTCAGGAGCGGCTAAGATGTGTATTACATGGGACGGCTCCCAGAAAGAGATCGGACTGGCTCCGGGAGCAAACTTAAACGACGGGCCATACACCGGAAGCGAGTGGACGCATTGCATTGCCGTGATTACCGGGGAGAGTATCACGGGTTATATCAACGGTGAGAAATATAATACATATCCGGTGGATCACAAGATTTCCGATATGGGAACGGGACTTTTGTCTTATATCGGCAAATCCGAGTATCCCGATCCGTTCTTCAAAGGGAAGGTGAGAAATGTCTCGATTTACAGCAAGGCAGCCACGAACGTGGAGGCCGGGCAGCTGTACACGGAAGGACTTACGGATGATCAGATCCTGAAGAATGCTTCGGACGCGCTGACGATTCCGGAGGTGGTTAACGGCGTATTGTCCACGGGAATGCACGATTCCGTGACGCTGGAGAAATCCATGCTCAGCGGGCTGATCACCATTTCCTGGGAGAGCGGAAATACGGACGTCATCGCGGCAAACGGCAAGGTGACCGCTCCCGCGAAGAACACCAGCGTGAAGATGACGGCGACCCTCAAGGTGGGAGAGAAGACGCTGAAAAAGGAGATCAACGTCATGGTACTCTCCAAGGATTCCACGACCTATTCCATGACGCTTGACAAGGCGAACAAGGGCGTGGACATCAGCCAGGAACTGTTCGGACTCTTCTATGAGGATATCAACTCTGCGGCGGACGGCGGACTTTCCCCAGAGCTGGTGAAGAATAATTCCTTTGAGAACTACTACGACGTGGCTTCCCCGAATGAGCTGCCGCATGGGGATCAGGCGAGCTGGAAGGGAAACTGGACCAGCAGCTCCGGCAGCAATTTCACGGTAGAGCAGACGGCCGGGTTGAATGAGAACAATACGAACTACGCAAAGATCACCGGCAACATGACATTGACGAACACTGGCTTCTCCCGCAGAGATAACCAGACTGCGGCGGCGATCCCGATCAAACAGAATGGAAAATATGATTTCTCCATGTTTATGAAGGCGGATGCTTCCTATGTGGGCAGCGTTGCGGTCAAGGTTGTGGATGGTTCCGGCAAGGCCATTACCGATGAGAAGACGCTGGAACTGAAGAAGGATGGAACCTGGCAGAAGGTGAAGACGGTTCTGACCGGGTCGAAGGAGGAGCTGGGCAAGTTGCAGCTGACCTTTGCGAACGCTGGTTCTTCTGATGTGATGTATATCGATATGGTTTCCCTGGCTTCCCAGGACACCTACGGATATGGCAATAAGAACTATGCGTATGGCGCGGGTCTTCGCAAGGATCTGGTCGAGACGCTGCGGGCTCTTCACCCGAGCTTCATCCGGTTCCCGGGCGGCTGCGTGGTCGAGGGCGATATGGGTACGGACGGCTTCTACAACTGGGAGAATTCCATCGGGCCTCTTGAGGAGAGGAAGGCGACCGCCAACTATTGGAGTAAAATCGAGGAGAATAGATACGTTTCGGATTACGGTTATATGATGTCCTATGAGTTTGGCTATCACGAGATCCTGACGCTCTGTGAAGAGATCGGCGCAGAAGCGTTCCCGATCCTGAGCGCGGGAATTTTCTGCCAGTTCCGCAACAGTGCGGATCCGGCGACCGGCGACGACCTGAAGGAATTTGCCGACCGCGGCGTACACCTTCTGGACTACTGCTGGGGCGATCCGAACAGCTCCGACGAGCAGGAGGCTTACTGGGCGAAGAAGCGTGTGGAGAACGGACATGAGGAGCCGTTCGACCTGCACTACATGGGAATCGGAAACGAGAACTGGAACGAGGACAAGGTTGATTACTATGGAAACTTCCAGTATATCCGGAATATCGTGGAAACCTATGCGAAGGAGCATTATCCGGAGAGAGACCTGACCATCATCTTCTCCACCGGACCGTATTTCTGGAGTGCGAGTGAGCAGGATCCGTGGCAGTATGTGGAGCAGAACATGGCGGGACAGGTTCTCGTGGACGAACACTACTATGCGGGAACGAATTGGATGCTGGAGAACACCCACCGCTATGATTCCTATAAGCGCCTGAACAATGGCGGCAGCAATATCTTCGTAGGAGAGTACGCGGTGAACGACGATCCCAATACCCTGGGATCGGCTGTGGCGGAGGCGGCGTACATGACGGGATTCGAGCGGAACGGCGATATTGTCCGCCATGCGTCCTATGCGCCGCTGCTCTGCAAGGATGGCTGCGACAACTGGGCGCAGAACCTGATCTACTTCGACGAGGACAGCGTGATGCTGACTCCGAATTACTATGTACAGTATATGTACGCAAACAACTATGGCAAGACGATCGTGAATACGAAACTCAACCGGATCGGCAGCAATGGTTCCTACAGTGCGATGAATGACAACCAGACGGATATCTATCAGGTATCTTCTATGGATGAGGATTATATCTATCTGAAGCTGGTGAACCATGATACCTATGCGAAGGATATCACCCTGAATTATCCGGGCGTAGACCAGATGGAAGCGGAGATCATCTGCCTGACCGGAGCAGAGGATGCGACGAATGAGTTTGGAAATGAGCAGGTTGCTCCGAAGACTACGAAGGATACGGTTGTGGACGGAAAGCTGCAGTATGTAATCCCGGCAATGTCCTTCAGCGTGATAAAAGTTCCTCTTCAGAAAGAAGAGAATCCGCCGGTAGATCCGGAGGTGAACGTGGTCGAGTGGTTCAAAGACGTTCACAATAAAGAGGACGGCAGTGCGGAATGGTATGTTTCCGCAGTGGATTTCGTCTTCAAGAACGGCATTATTACCGGTTACGAAGATGACAAAGGAAACCCGACTCACGTATTCGGCGTTGAGGATCCGTTAAGCCGCGCGCAGTTCGCAAAGATCCTGTATGCGATCACCGAGAACCCGACCGTGG
>CANRMH010000120.1 GCA_947631695.1 uncultured Lachnospiraceae bacterium
GAGCTTGTTCACAGCGTGATCCGACTTTACTCCGCGGATTTTCTCAATTTCCAATTTGGTGATCGGCTGTTTGTATGCAATAATGGAGAGCGTTTCCAGCTGCACGTCCGTCAATACATATTTCCGCGGCTGTCTGGCGATTCGGATCAGATATTCGTACATTTCCGGCGCCGTACACATCTGAAAAGAATCCTCCAGCTCAATGATCCTGATCCCCCTGCCCAGATCCTCATATCTGTCCATCATATTGTGCAGGATTTTCCTCGTAGTCTCCCTGTCATGTTCGATTGCCGAGGCAATCCTGCCAAGTTCCACCGAATTTCCCATCGTAAAGAGGATCGCTTCAATAATTCCCTCTAATCTGCTGATTTCCACGTTATCCCTCTTTCTCCTTTCCTTTCTCCGAAGATATGATCCATATATCTTCAAACAGCTTTTCCTGGACGACTTTGATCTTTCCGTTCTTCATCAGTTCCAAGACGGCCAGAAAAGTTACGACTATCTGCATTCTGGATGCCTGTTCCTCCAAAAGCTGACGGAATGAAAACCGCCCGTGTAAGGAAGCATACCGCTCGACGCAGGCCAGCTTTTCCGCCACGGTCACCTCTTCCTTTTCAATCCGTCCAAACCTGCTCCTGACCGGATCCAGCTTCTCCTCTTTTCTTCTCATGACGTCCCGGAACACATGATTCAGCTTGCTGAGGGTCAGATCCGAAAGCAATTCATCCAGATCCACCGGCTCCACATAATCCAGCACTTCCTCCGGAACCGCCGGTTCCCGATAGAGTATTTTTTCCCCCTCCATCTGCCTGTCCTTCAGCTCATAGGACATATATTTATACATCTTGTACTGAAGGAGCTGTTCTACAAGTTCCTGCCTCGGATCCTCTTCCTCTCCGTCCTCGCCGGTCTCTCTGGGAAGGAGCATTCTGCATTTAATATCCAGGAGGGTCGCCGCCATGACAAGAAATTCGCTCATCGTATTCAGATCTTCCTGCTCCATCAGACGGATATATTCCATATACTGATTCGTGATCTCCACAATGGGAATATCGTAGATATCTATTTTGTTCTTATCGATCAGATGAAGAAGAAGATCCAACGGGCCTTCAAACACCTGCAGTTTTACCGGAATCCCCATATTTTCCTCCGTTTTTTGCCTTTGCGCTGTCTGTATTCGAGCCGCCGCCGTCAATTCATTATAAAGAACCCTTTCAAAAAAGTCAATTTGCGCTTATGCGGCGTTCTCCCTCATCGGATCCACCGAGCGAGACCACCGTAAGCTCCGCCTCGTTAAACAGGCGGATATTCACCGTGTGGGTACCCAGGCCTCTGCTTACAATTCCAAAGCGATCCTTCTGTCCATACATTCCTCCCGAATACTTCGGAAAAATCCGGCGCTGCGGTGAAATCACGCCTCCCACTGCGGGAAGCCGCACGATCCCGCCATGCAGATGTCCGGATAAAACCAGATCCGCTCCCCACTCCCAGTAGCGTTCCATATAGGCCGGATTGTGCGCAAGTAAAATGTGATATCGTTCCGGATCCGCCTTCCCAACCAATCTCTCGATCTGTTTAAGGGAAACCCGGGATTCAAAACACCCATAACAGGCGGTCGGAAGTTCCAGTCCGCTGAGAGCGACAGGCACGCCGTCCCAGTCGAACTCCTCAGTCTCATTTTCCAGAAAATTGACTCCGTACTTTTTGAGCGCAGATTTATATTTCTGATATCGATTTCCATAGGTTTTTGGAAAACGTTTCATTTTCTGCTCATGATTTCCGTTCGCGCAATACACCGGCGCGATCCCGGCAAGGCGCGCAAGCAGCGCAAATGCCTTTGCCGCTGAAGACGCGTTATTTCTCACCAGCATATCCCCGCCCGCGAGAATCATATCCGGCCGTTCCCTTTCTACCGCCGCAATTAGTCTCCGGTTTTTCCCTCCATATTCCTTTCCGTGCAGATCGGATAAAAACACAAGCTTTTTCTCCGGCATACCCGGAACCGGAATCCGATATCTCTCCACCCGGAAACAGTTCAGTTCCCTTATATTTTCCAGTAACCCGAACAGAGCCGTTCCCGCCGCAAGTTTTGTCCATCGCTTCATCGTCTTCCTCCATTCAACGAGCCTGTATTATTATAACCTAAATCACCGCCGGACTCAATCGGTATTTTGTCAGGATTTCTGCTCGGAGAAATACAGTGAAAAGTGATTGATTAAAAATACAGGAACCGATAAAATGAATATGTGGAACTATAATGACTCTTTATACGGAGGTTGCTTATGAATATACAAGAACGTCTCGCCGCCCTTCGGCTATTGATGAAGAAGCGCGGCATGGACGCATACCTCGTGCCATCCGGCGACTGCCATCAAAGCGAATACACAGGGGAACATTTTAAGGCGCGCGAATTTATTACCGGCTTTACCGGCTCCGCCGGAACGGCCGTCATCACAATGGACGGGGCGGGCCTTTGGACAGACGGCAGATATTTTCTTCAGGCCGCCTCACAGCTGAGAGGCAGCGGGATCACGCTGTACAGGGCAGGCGAGGCGAACGTTCCGTCTATCGAAAGTTTTTTGCTGGATTCCATGCCCTACGGAGGAGTACTTGGTTTCGACGGGAAAGTGCTTTCCATGAAGGCGGGCCTTTCCCTGGAAAAAAAGCTGTCTCCCAAAAAAATCACTCTGAACGGCTCTGAGGATCTGATCGGACAGATATGGAAGAACCGGCCGCCTCTTTCCGCGGAGCCGGTTTTTGCCCTTCCCGAATCCTGCACCGGTGAAAGCGCCGCCTCGAAACTTGCGCGCATACGCGGCGCTATGAAGGAAGCAAAAGCTCAGTTTCATCTGCTGGCCTCACTTGACGACATCAACTGGCTGACCAACCTGCGCGGGAACGATATCGAATTCTTTCCCATGTTTCTGTCCTACGCGCTGATCACGGATCGGGAAATGTTCCTTTACGCCGACTCGGATAAATTCAGCGAGGATATCCGCGGACAGCTTATGCGGAACGGGATCGAGCTTCGGCCATACGGCGATATCTACGAAGCCGTCCGGAATCTTCCGTCCGGCGCCGCGGTTCTCGCAAATCCTTCCAGGATCAATCACGCGCTCTACCGGCTGCTTGCCGGCAGATGCCGCATACTGGAAGCGGAGAATCCTTCCGTTCTCATGAAATCCATAAAAAACGAGACGGAGCAGAAAAACATCCTCCGCGCGCATGTGAAGGACGGAATTTCGGTCACGCGTTTCATGTACTGGCTGAAGAACCAGGCCGGGCGGACAAAGATCACAGAAATAAGTGCAAAGGAAAAACTCGAATCATTCCGCCGCGAACAGGATGGCTACCTGCATCAGAGTTTCGAACCTATTTTTGGATTCGGAGAACACGGGGCGATCGTGCATTACAGCGCGACTCCAGAAAGCGATCTCCCAATCACGCCCGGGAGCCTGCTCTTATCTGATACCGGAGGCAGTTACTACGAGGGTTCGACCGATATTACCCGCACATTCGCCATCGGAGAGATCTCTCCCGAAATGAAGGACGACTTTACCACCGTACTTCTCAGCCATCTTCGTCTGTCGCGTGCAGTTTTCCCGCACGGAACCGAGACCTCCCGACTGGACGTCCTTGCCAGACAGCCTCTGTGGGAGCGGGGGCTGGATTACCAGCACGGGACCGGTCACGGCGTCGGATATCTGCTGAATATCCATGAGGCGCCCATAAGCTTCGGGAAACCAAAGGACGGTTCAAGGGAATACCCTCTCGAGGAGGGAATGGTGATCACCAACGAACCCGGCCTTTACCGGGAAGGAAAGTATGGGATCCGGATTGAAAACGAGATGCTTGTACGCAAAAGCGTCCGGACATCCCAGGGAGAATTTATGCGCTTTGAAACGATTACCTACGCTCCCATCGATCTGGACGCCGTAAATCCCGACCTGATGACCCATGAGGACAAAAAACAGCTGAACGCCTATCACGCCCGGGTACGCCGCGTCATTTCCCCGTATCTGAACGACGAGGAGGCCAAATGGCTGAAAGAGTATACCCGGGCGATTTAAGGCATGTATTTATCTTTATCTATAACATCAGTTTTTCCAGAGCATCCTTCAGGGCGCTGCGGAAGGTGATCTCATCCACCGTTTCCGTGGCGACCAGATCGACTGCTCCGATCTTTTCCCCGTTCAGGGTATAGACGACCTCTCCGATCTTATCTCCGCTTTTTACAGGCGCTTTCACGGAATCAGGCGTTTCCGCTTTCTTTTCCACCCCCGAAAGA
>CANRMH010000121.1 GCA_947631695.1 uncultured Lachnospiraceae bacterium
TCTATCTTAAAAAATTTTCCTTCCATCCCTCGCAGCTCCTCTATCAGAGCTTTGCCTTCCCCATACGGCGCCAGGACATCTGTCGTATCCTGATCGAACACGCGAAACGCACACCCGACAGTTCGAAACGGCTGATGCAGTATGTACTCTTTTTGGCATGACGCTGAAACGGCGACATGACAGTTGGACAAAAGCTCCGCAAGCGAGACGGCTGCACCGTCTATCACCGCCGGATACCGAATCTCTTTCTCCGTCTCCCGGAACATACAGCGGTAAAAATTCCGCGTGGCCACCTCGCCGATACAGGACTCTTCCGGATGCTGCCTGAGATATTCCAGCACCTTTTTCGTGCTGTTCTGCGCGGATACAATCTCCTTGAGCATACTCAGGCTTTCATTTTTCAGATTGATAAGATACACGTACCCGGTCTGCCCATACTCATTGCTCCGGTTGCACCTCCCGGCAGCCTGCGCCAGATTGTCGATCCCTGCCAGTATACGGACGACTCCCTCAAACGACAGATCCACTCCCGCTTCGATCAACTGCGTGGAAATACAGATCAGCCTGTGTTCCGGCCTTTCTTCCTTTGCTTCCGCCTGAATCCGCGCCAAACTCCCGGACAGTTCCTCCAATACATCCATCCTGTGCTTCTGACACATCGACGTAGACAGGTGATAGAGTTCCCATCCGCTTTCGTCCGCCTGTTCCCGTAGGAGTTTCGTAAGAATCCTCGCCTCCGCCTTGGTGTTGCACACCACCAGAAGCGACGCGTGCCGTTCCATCCGGCCGCCGCAGAACGCCGCGCATTCCTCCAGGCTCATCCCGATCGGATTGGTCATATCTATGATCTTCGTCCGTTCAAAAACTTTCAGCTGTTCATCGCTCAAGCGAACCAGATCCGGGGCGTCCGAAAGATGCAGCGGCCATTTCAGCTCATCGAAGCAGGGCTGCGTCGCAGAGGACAACACGATCGTCGCATGGCAGAACTGATGCAGAAAATTCATCGCCAGATTAAACATCATCGTCATCTTCTTTGGCAGCGACTGTACTTCATCTATGACGATCACGCTGTCACAGAGCGACTGCATCCTTCCCACCGCGGACGTCCGATGCGAAAATAAGATCTCCAGAAGCTGCACCAGTGTGGACACAATCACCGGAGCGTGCCAGCTGTCGGCCAGCACCTCAAACCGGTCCATCTCTTCCTTTGTATCCTTCGTCCGGATCAGATTCGAATGATGCTCCAAAATCTCTCCCGGATCCTTTAAATATTCCCGGATCACCCGCACATTCTGATCCAGAACGCTGAGCAGCGGGATGATAAAGATAATACGCTTCTTCTCATATCGCTCGGCATGCGCCAGCGCGTAACGAAGCGAACACAGCGTTTTCCCCGCGCCGGTGGGAACATTGAGCCGGTAGATACCATCCGGTCTCTCGGCAAATGTCAGGCATTGCTCCGAAATGAAATTTCTGACGCGATTGATCTCCAGATCCGCATTAAAGCCTTTGAGGTCATCCAGCTTCCGCTCAAAAAATTCTCTCTGCTCCTTCCAGCTGATCCGCCGCTCTGTCCCCGCCTTGCGTCCGCTCATAAATTCTCCGGTATCTCTCCTGTCCCCATATATGACAGCCGATAACACAAGACGCGTCAGCATGCTGACCTGAAAAAAAACATTTTTTCCGATGTTGGCATAGGTTTTCTTCGCTTCCTCAAAAAAAGTCTCTACCTCCTTCACCGCCCCAGAAAAATATTCATCCAGCTGCTCCTCGTCCATGACTTCTGAAAGGAAATTCCGAACGCTCTCTTCATAACAGATCTCTTCTCTGTCTTTCTTCAGCCGGTGTTCAAATCCACTTTTTCCGTTCATATCCACACAGTCAAACATCCCGTGGTGGGAGCCGATCGCGTAGCCGGCGATCTCGCAGGTTAATTTCTCCCAGTTGGTCGCTTTTGGAGTATGATATTTTTCAAACAGATAAATGACGCCCGCAAACGAATGGATGACGCTTCCTTTCACTACTTTCTCTCCCATGCAAGCGGCTTCAATGTATTTTTCATAGGCCTGTTGCCCTTTTCCACAATCATGTAATATGCCCGCCAAAAATGCCAGGTGGGAAAAAGAAGTCCCCTCAACGCTCTCCGCGGCATACTTCGCAGTCTGAAAACAATGTTCTTTTATGCTCTGTTCCCTTCGCTTTCCATCATCGTTCACTATGTGTGCAAGTAATTTCACATCCTGTTCCCTCCCAAGTTTTTCCTTTACTTTTTTAATGTATCATCCTATCTTACACCTGTCAATAGCTTTCCTATCATATCATGTGAATTTATTATAATGTGCTTGCAATCTTTCTCCAGCTCGATTATAATGAAAAGGCATTATTTGACGGTTTCAAATAGTGAGGATTGAAAAGCATGCTATGAAAGGTGTATGTCTTTCAAAAAATGGGATTGCGCTATCTTGGAAATAAGGATAGCGCAATCCCATTTTTATAACGTATGATTTTTTACATTTACTGCTGCTTTACTGCTTCAAACGCGGCATCCAGAGCAGCGATCAGATCCTCCGCCTTCTCAATTCCTATCGATAGGCGAATGGTATTCGGCTTAATTCCCTGATCCAGAAGCTCTTCCTCCGTGCATTGGCTGTGCGTAGTTGTCGCCGGATGAATCACCAGCGACTTTACGTCCGCTACATTTGCCAGAAGAGAAAAAATCGCGAGATTATCAATAAATTTCCGGGCAGTCATATCATCTCCCTTAATCTCGAATGTAAAAATAGATCCTCCTCCATTCGGGAGATATTTTTTGTACAATTCATGGCTTGGCTCGCTTTCCAGCGAAGGATGATGTACCGCCTCCACCTGAGGATGTCCGGAAAGGTAGTCTACGATCTTCAGCGCATTGCTTACATGGCGTTCTACGCGAAGCGATAAGGTCTCCAGTCCCTGAAGGAAAAGGAACGCATGAAACGGTGACAGCGTTGCTCCTGTATCACGCAGAAGAATTGCACGTATATAAGTCACAAAAGCCGCCGCGCCCACTGCATCCGAAAATGATATCCCATGGTAGCTTGGATTCGCTTCTGAAATCCATGGATATTTTCCCGCCGCCTTCCAGTCAAATTTCCCGCTGTCAACGATGACGCCGCCGATGGCCGTGCCATGTCCTCCGATAAATTTAGTCGCGGAATGCACTACAATATCCGCTCCATACTCAATCGGCCGAATCAGATACGGCGTCGCAAAGGTAGAATCCACTACAAGCGGAATGTTGTGCTTATGTGCGATTTCTGAAAGTTTTTCCAGATCGATCAGATTGGAGTTCGGATTTCCAAGAGTCTCCACGAAAATCGCCTTTGTATCTTCCTGTATCGCCGCCTCAAAAGATCCCTCTGTCTCGGGATCCACAAAAGTTGTTGTGATTCCGTTTGTCAGCGGAAGCGTATGCGCCAGAAGATTGTATGTTCCCCCGTAGATGGTCTTGGACGATACAATATGTTCTCCTGATTTTGCAAGCGCCTGAAACGTATAGCTGATAGCCGCCGCTCCGGATGCCACCGCCAGAGCCGCCGCTCCGCCTTCCAGCGACGCGATGCGCTGCTCAAAAACATCTTCCGTCGGATTGGTCAGCCTGCCGTATATGTTTCCCGCATCCCGAAGTCCGAAACGATCTGCCGCATGCTGTGAGTCGTGAAACACATAGGATGTCGTCGCGTAAATAGGAACCGCTCTCGCATCTGTGACCGGATCTGCGTTCTCCTGTCCGATATGTAATTGCCTTGTCTCAAATCCCCAGTTTTTAGAATCTCTTATATCTGCCATTTCTTTTTCCTCCTGACTTAATTGCTGTACTTATACTAACACGGAGAATTTTTCCTGTCTAATACGTGAAAAAGATACCTGATTATAGTTTTTTCCTATAATTAGATATCTCTCATATTCTTACGCCGACGGAATCTGCGTCTATCGCTATATAACTAAATATTTCTCCACACGGTCATCTTGTATGTAACTCGTTCTTTTGGCTTATACTTCTCCACTCTTTTCGCAATTTCATCAATCGGTACTTTCCCTTCACCTTCACCAAACTCCTATTTCACGTTGATATGCCCGTCCGGCTTTTATTTGGACAAACAAACCACGGTCTCAACTGTACCTTCTGCGTCCCAACTCAACATATCCACTTGCTGACCATTAAAAAA
>CANRMH010000122.1 GCA_947631695.1 uncultured Lachnospiraceae bacterium
AATAAAAAAAGCAAGGAAAACCTTGCAAAATAAGGAAAATTTTTATTTAGCAAGCATTAGGAAGTGGCAAACTCGGGGCGAAGGATATCGCCGGGCTGGCGGAGAGTATTGAGCAGAACCCGCATTGGATGCCGAGCCGGGAGATTCGGTCGGACCGCCATCTGCAGATATATGAATTCAAATATTCTTTTACACTATCCCTCCGGGAATTTTCTTGACATCTGAAGCGAGTGTGCTAAACTGTAGCTTAGTGCTTGCAGAGGGAGGGCTATTCATTTATGGTATTTAGTTCGGCGGTGTTTTTGTGGCTTTTTTTGCCAATCGTGTTTGTTGTGAATTATTTTCTGAGGCCGAAATATTCCAATATATGGCTGGTCGCGGCAAGTCTGTTGTTCTATGCGTGGGGCGAGCCGGTGCTTGTTCTGCTGATGCTTGTTTCCATACTGGTGAATTGGCTGACGGGGCTGGGAATTCAAAAGTTTCCGGGACGGAAGACGGCGGTTCTTTTGCTTGGCCTGGCGTTCGATCTGTGTTCCCTGGGATATTACAAGTATGCCGGCTTTTTTGCGGAGACATTGAATTCGATTCTCGGAAGAGAGGCTGTCCCGGTTCCGGAGATCGCTTTGCCGATCGGCATTTCATTTTTCACTTTTCAGGCAATTTCCTATATTGCGGATGTTTATCGCGGAGATACGGAGGCACAGCCCAGGCTGATCAATACCGCGCTGTATATTTCTTTTTTTCCGCAATTGATTGCAGGACCGATTGTAAAATACAGGGAAATTAACAGACAGATTGAATCCAGGCGGATTACGGTGGACGGTATTGGAATCGGATTTCGCAGGTTCATATATGGATTGTCTAAGAAGGTGTTGGTGTCGAACACGTTGGGATATTGTGCAGATACCATCTATGGGCTGAACTTTGAGATGGTGAGTACCCCTATGGCCTGGATTGCGGCTATTTCCTATACGTTTCAGATCTATTATGATTTTTCGGGCTATTCGGACATGGCCATCGGGCTGGGACAGATGTTTGGGTTTCAGATACCGGAAAACTTCAATTACCCGTATCTTTCGAGAACGATCGGGGAATTCTGGAGGCGCTGGCATATCTCCCTCGGATCCTGGTTCCGGGAATATGTGTATATTCCACTGGGCGGAAACCGAAAAGGAAAGCTGCGTACGTATCTGAATCTGTTTGTTGTGTTTTTCTGTACAGGCCTTTGGCATGGCGCAAGCTTCAGCTTTATTTTCTGGGGATTGTATCATGGCTTTTTTTCCATTTTAGAGAGGCTTGGATTAAAAAAAGTGATGGAAAAATACCGTGTGGTTGGGTGGCTGTACTGTTTTGCCGTCGTACACTTCGGCTGGGTGTTCTTCCGGATTGACGGGATCAGGAATGCCTGGGCATATATCAAGAAGATGATCATGCCATGGAGTTATGCCCAAGCGGATACATTTCTGTGGGATTATATCGATAATCGGGCGGTCTTTGTTATGGTCTGTGCGGTATTGGGAGCGGGATTGATCCAGGCGGCGGCGCCGAAGAAACTGAGTGGAAAATGGAAAGGTTCTGTGGCGGAGGCGGCCTGCTGCGTGATTCTGTTGGTTTTGTGTCTGGCCTCGATTGCGACAGATACGTATAATCCATTTATTTATTTTCAGTTTTAGGAAGGAGCAGGCGGATGAAAAAGACAGCGGTTCGTATTTATGTGGCGGCATTTCTTATGATTCTTTGTCTTCCATGGCTGTTCTGGGGATTGTTTAAAGGATATTTTGATTCTGAAAACCATGAAAACAGGAAGCTGAAAGAGCGTCCGAGCCTGACGGCTGAGACGTACGAAACGTTTTTTAAAGATTACGAAGAATATTATAATGACAATATACCGTTCAGAAATCCTCTCATTTCCCTGAATACGGGCCTGGATTATTTTTTGTTTAAGACGTCGTCTAATCAGAATGTAATCATCGGGAAAGATAACTGGCTGTTTTACAATGATGAGGATGATGGGGATCCTATTGCCAGCTACTGGGGCGAGAACCTTTTTACGGAGGAAGAACTTCAGCAGATTGCTGAAAATTGTATCCATATCAGGGATGAGCTGAAGAGTATGGGGAAAGAGTTTGTCCTTTTCATTGCACCGAACAAGGAACGGATCTATTCGGAAATGCTTCCCAAAAAGTATGGGGAGCCGGCGGAAATGTACGCAGCCCTGCAGCTGGTCGAATATCTGAGAGAGAACACCGATATCCGGGTGGTTTATCCGTATGCAGAACTGATGCAGGCCAAGAAAGAACTCCCAGGCTGCATTATTTACAACAAGACGGATACTCACTGGAATTTTGTCGGCGGGTATGTGGGCGCCAGGGCGTTGCTGGGCGAGCTTGGGATTTCGATGCCGGAAGTGGACAGCGATCTGATTTCCATCCGTGAAAAGAAGCTGGAGGCGGGAGATCTGGCGGGGCTTCTGAATCAAAAGCGGATATTGACGAAAATGGAGAGAGGGTTCAGTCTGTCCGGATATGACACTCACAACCTGGACGTGCTGCAGGCGGAGCAGTTCTTTGCTGTGGTATTTCGCTCCGAGGCACAGAATGCCGATCCCCGGAAGATTTATATTAACGGCGATTCCTTCCTCACGTACATGGAGAGGGTGATCGGTTCGCAGTTTAATAGCGCTTATATGAGGCATAAGGATTTTTATTCCTACGATATCTTTCAGGAGAAGGATCCGGATATTTTCGTTTATGAGACTGTGGAACGGCATGTGGACGGATTGCTGACGTTTAATTTTTGGCAGGAGTAGGGGATGAGGAAAGGAAGTTTTTGATCTGGAGGCTGCGCATACACAGCCATTGTGATTATGTATCGCCTGATCGGTATGAAAAAGAGAGTACTGCAAAATAGATGAATCATCTACAGAGCAGGACTCTCTTTTGTTGATTCTTTCCCTCCGGGAGAAATTTTTCAATTAGTCGTCTTCGCTCAGAGTTCTTTCCTGCTCCGCCTGGATATCCGGGAACATGGAAAGCATCGGTTTTACTTTCTTATTGTGAATCCTCCGATCCACATAGTTCTTTGTACACTTCATGACCACCGGCGAGAGTACCAGCACGCCGATCAGGTTCGGGATCATCATCAGGCCGTTAAAGGTATCGGAGATGTCCCATGCAAGCTGTGCTTCCATCACAGAACCTGCCAGCACGATCACTACGAAAATGACTCGATAAACGGTTGTGGACATTGTACCGAACAGATATTCGCATGCGGTGGAACCATAATGACTCCAGCCGAGTACGGTTGAATATGCAAACAACAGGATCGCGATTGCCACGAACCAGGAACCCGGTTTCCCGAAGGTCTGGGAGAATGCATAGCTCATCAGAGAGCTGGAACCGATTTCCTCTGCCACTGCAGTCAGCTTGCCGGTTGTCAGATCCACTGCGCCGGAACTTAAAATTGTCAGAGCAGTCAGGGTACAGACCACGATCGTATCCGCAAATACCTCAAAGATTCCCCACATACCCTGGCGTACCGGCTCTTTCACGTTGGAGCTTGAGTGAACCATAACAGAGGATCCGAGGCCGGCCTCGTTGGAGAACACGCCGCGCTTCATACCCATCTGCATCGCAAGAGCGATACCGGAGCCGACAATACCGCCCGCCACGGACTTCATAGCGAAAGCGCCCTTAAAAATAGAAACAAACACCGCCGGAACCGTATCGATATTCAGCCCAATGATCACCAGTGTGCCGATCAGGTAGAGTACTACCATGAATGGAACGATCTTTTCCGTTACGTTTGCGATCGTTTTGATGCCGCCCAGGATGACCAGAGCCACAGCGATCACCAGGAAGATGCCGGTTGCGATCGTGGGAATGCCGAACGCCGTATGTACGTTGCTGACCATGCTGTTTACCTGGCTCATGTTGCCGATCCCGAAGGACGCCAGCAGGCAGAAGCAGGAGAAGAGTATCGCCAGTATCGCGCCGATCTGCCTGCAGCCTTTCTTGC
>CANRMH010000123.1 GCA_947631695.1 uncultured Lachnospiraceae bacterium
GCAGGCCTCCGGGATAAGCGGCAAGCGCGGCCATCGCCTGCGCCCTGGTCGCCTCATAAAACTCGGAGGACGGCGGGTTCAGCAGGATCACATGCCCACCCTTCAGCCCGTCTTTCCTGTAAAGCCCGGCGTAGTATTCTCCGTCATATACCGACGCAAAGTTTTCTCTGGCCGTATCCCCGTCGTCTCTGAGGGTACCGCCCACGATCTGTTTGACCTGTCCGTTATGGATGTCAATGCAGGGACGAAATTTCATTTCAGCGTCCTCCCGCTCTCTGTACTCTGATACACCCATCGATCTTCATTTCATATGTATGGGCTGACAATACTATACCACAGGTAAATTCTGAAATCTACCTGTGGTATCTATTTCATCGGAAGTTCTTACCGGTTGCTGCTGTCCGTATTATTTTTCGTGTTAGTTTCCTTATCGCCCGAATTGCTGTCTGTGCTGTCTTCCCTGTCCTCGCCGTCCATAGCGTCTTCCACATCGTCGCGGATATCGTCGCCGATCTTATCTGCGGCGCCGTCGTTTCCGTTGTTATTTCCGCTATTGCTGCTTCCGTTGTTGTTTCCGCTATTATTGTTTCCGTTGCTGTTGCTGCTGTTTCCGGTTCCGTCCGTCGCGCCGTTCATGTTGCTGTTATTTCCGGTATCCGTATTTGAACCGGATGTATCGCTCGTATTTGCCCCGTTATCATCCGCGCTGCCATTGCTGCCGCAGGCCGTAAGGCTCATCAATGTCCCAACACATAATAGTACCACTAGTCCTTTTTTTAACTGTTTCATTTCTGTAATCTCCCTTTCATGTATAATTCACTTCGTGATGCTAGTAATATTTACAGTTTCCATGAATATATACGCTCTCGGAAAAGGAATTTTTTTACAGTATTTCAATTCAGAACGACGTCGGACATATCATACCTGCCCGCCGGTTTCCCCGCCAGAAACTTCGCGGCCTCCACGGCTCCCTTTGCAAAAACGGTACGGGAATACGCCGTATGCTTCAGTTCGATCACCTCGTCCGTTCCGGCGCAGATCACTTCGTGTTCGCCCACGATACTGCCGCCCCGGACAGCCGAGATCCCGATCTCGTCCCTCTCTCTCTTTCTGCGTTCTTTGCTGCGGTCAAAGGTATAGCGAAGGCTCATGTCAGCCGCCTCGTTCGCGGCGTCCGCCAGCGCCAGCGCGGTCCCGCTCGGCGCATCCACCTTCTGGTTGTGGTGCTTCTCCACAATCTCAATATCAAATCCCGCCGGATAAAGGACCTTCACCGCATCCTTCAAAATCCTGATCAGAAGATTGATCCCCAGAGACATGTTCGCCGACTTCAATACCGCGGTCCTCTCCGCTGTCTTTTCCACCTTCTCAAGCTGCTCCCCGGACAGTCCTGTCGTGCAAAGCACCACGGGGATCTGCCTGTCCGCGCAGTAATCCAGCAGGTCGTCCACAGCCGCAGCGCTGGAAAAATCAATCACTACATCCGCCTGTACCTCGCACAGATCTATATGTTCAAACACCGGATAGGGGTTCTCCCCGCGCGCAAAGGCGTCCACCCCTGCCACGATCTCCAGATCCCGGTCCTTCTTTGCGATTTCTGTAACTGCCTGCCCCATTTTCCCGTTGCAGCCGTGTATGATTATCCTTATCATTTTCTTTCTCCTTCCGTTTTGCCTCGTATTACAAAGGGGCAGAACGTTCCTCTTGGGATCGCTTCTGCCCTCGTTTCTTTTTATGCCAGTTGAATTCCAAAATCCTTCATCGCCTGCGCAAGCGACTCTTCATGCTCCGGAGACAGTTCCGTAAGCGGCATCCGAAGCCCTCCGCACTCCATTCCCATCAGATTGACGGCCTTTTTCACCGGAATCGGATTCACTTCACAGAAAAGCTGCTCGATCAGCGGAATCGCCTTCAGCTGTAATTCGCGCGAACCTTCCACGTCGCCCGCGAAAAACTTCGCGCAGATATCGTGCGTTTCCTTCGGAGCGATATTGGACAGTACGGAGATGACTCCCTTGGCTCCCAGAGAAAGGAGCGGCACGATCTGGTCGTCGTTTCCGGAATACAGATCGACCTTTCCGTCCGTGAGGCTCATGATTTTTGCTACCTGACTGATATTTCCTGAAGCCTCCTTGATCGCAACGATATTTTCCGTCTCTCTCACAAGCGTCGCCACTGTTTCCGGCGCAATATTCAGTCCCGTTCTGCTTACAACGCTGTACATGATGATCGGCGCTTTCGCTTCCTTCGCGACCGCCTTATAATGGGCGATCAAACCCTGCTGAGTCGCTTTGTTATAGTACGGCGTCACGAGAAGGAGTCCGTCCGCCCCATACTCCACCGCCTCTTTTGACATATCGATGGTCGTGTATGTAGCGTTGGAACCGGTTCCCGCAATCACCGGTAATCTCTTTTTCGTCCTCTCGATCGCAAACTTAATGCAATCCATATGTTCTTCTTCCGATAATGTGGAAGACTCTCCGGTGGTCCCACATATCACAAGGCTGTCGGTTCCATTTTCACAATGGAAATCGATCAGTTCGTCTAATTTATCATAATTTATGCTTCCATCTGCATGAAACGGTGTGACAAGCGCCACGCCCGCACCTGTAAAAATAGCCATTGTCTTCCTCCTGACTTTCTGATTTCTATATCCTAGAAGGAAATTTTATCATTATTCAAATACAATGTCAATGAAACTATCCCGTCAGGTTCACTGTTTTTTACTTTTACTCTTTCACGCATTCCATTTTACTTACGGAAACTTCATATGCCACTCTCTTTTCCGTCTCGGTTTCCGAAAGCTTTTTCACGTATTCCCTGCTCTGGATCCTTCCCAGGATCTGCACGTGTTCCCCCACCTCAAAGGTGGATGCGTACCGGGCGTTTCTCCCCCAGCAGATACATGGGATGTAATCCGATTTCCCGTAAGGGCGGTTAACGGCGAGCAAAAGATCCGCAATCTCCCTCCCCAGCGGCGTTTTCCGGTAAACCGGAAGCTTACAGATATAGCCGTCCAGCAGAATGGAATTGGTCTTCGCCCCGTCCAGTTCCTCATCAATAAAAGCCACTTCTCTTACAAATACAGATAGTATCAGCCTGTTTTTCTGTTCGTCATGCCGGTTATACGACCGGAACTGGCCGCTGGCCATGATAAATTCTCCGGTATAGTCCTGCGTGACGTCAATCAGCCGCTCGGATATCATAAGCGGTATCCTGTCCTCCGAACTGCTGAGCCTTTTTACGAGGACGTCTACCATATAAAATCCCTCTCCGAACACTTCATGGCTAAACGTAAATTCGGATGCTACCTGACCCATAATCGTTACCTGGTTGTTTTCAATGATCTTATCTGACATAATTTGTAACTCTCCCTTCCTCCGAGTCGTATTTTATTCCTATCGAACAGCTACTGTTCAATCGCGAGTCACTACATAATCTATGCGGGCTGTTTGAAAAATAGAACCATTCTTTTATATTTCTTGTAAAATTTTGAAAATATGATACACTATATAAGTTGTAATACTGAAAACCATAACATAAAACCGAAAAAGAATCGAGGAAAACTTATATGAAAACAAAACGAGAGGACGTTCGCAACATCGCGATCATCGCCCACGTCGATCACGGCAAGACCACGCTGGTGGACGAATTACTGAAGCAGAGCGGCGTGTTCCGCGAGAATCAGGAGGTAGCGGAACGCGTCATGGATTCCAACGATATCGAACGCGAACGCGGAATCACGATCCTGTCCAAGAACACGGCCGTCTTTTATAAAGGGATAAAGATCAATATCATCGACACCCCGGGACATGCGGACTTCGGCGGGGAGGTAGAGCGCGTGCTGAAAATGGTAAACGGCGTAGTTCTTGTGGTGGACGCGTTTGAGGGGGCCATGCCGCAGACTAAATTTGTACTCCGCAAGGCCCTGGATCTGAAGCTCCCGGT
>CANRMH010000124.1 GCA_947631695.1 uncultured Lachnospiraceae bacterium
TGCGTTCTGAATTTTTCTCAATTGAAATTTTCAGGGTCGTTGTCTATTATTCAATTATCAAGGTCCGCCTCCCCGCCTCCAGCGGGTCAGCTTTAACATGATAACATTCTCAAAATTAAATGTCAAGCACCTTTTTTCGTTTTTTTCATTTCCTTTCCGCCCCTGCGAACAGAATTTCTGATTCTGAAATCGAAATATTGACAAATATTTGTTCCTTACCTATGATAAATATAGCTTAAACATCAACTGATTCTGAAAAAGAAAGGGCAATATATCGTAATGAAGGTATTAGTGATTGACGCGCAGGGCGGCGGAGTCGGCAGACAGTTAATTTCCGCCATAAAACAGAATATGCCGCATATTTTTGTTACCGCAGTCGGCACAAACACCGCCGCCACATCCGCTATGCTGAAGGCGGGCGCCGACAGGGCCGCTACCGGTGAGAACGCCGTTATTGTCGGATGCAGACAGGCGGATATTATTGTGGGGCCAATCGGCATCATCATTGCGGACGCGATGTTCGGGGAGGTAACGCCTAAAATGGCTGCTGCGGTCGCGCAAAGCAATGCCACCAGAATACTGATCCCGTTTAATCACTGCGATAATATTATTGTAGGGATTTCCGAGCGCAGCACTACCGCCCTGATTCAGACGGCTGTAAACGAAATCATGAAATTGGCCGAATAGAATTGACAGCAGCGAAGAGACACAGTACAATAACATTATCTTATTGCCCGGCAGGAAGCCGGCAGGGAACGCCGAAGCGTTCCGCCTGAAATATTCAGGATCCCTACTAAAACAAACGACATTTTGTCCGATATGTGTACCAGGCAGGTATGCCCTTTTTCTGAAGAAAAATCGCATACCTTTTTTGTTGTACGGCGACTTTTTATCTGCGCCGGGGCAACACCATGGAAAACTGCACATTCGCACAGAAAAACAGGAAAAGGAGGATTTTCAAATGGCATGTTTTTTAGTACCCGCAGCAGAAGCTGTGATCACAACCGTCGCCGCCAAAGCAGCGAGATCAAGAGAAAAAGGATCTGAGATCAGAGACGTACTTCCTGAAGACGCCGCTTGCGGCGCTGTAAAAATTCCGCTTTCAAGAAGGCTTACGTGGCTTTCCAATCTGTTATGGGGAGGTTCCGGCTTACTTGCCTTTGAACATCTATGGCACGGCGAAATCGTTCCGTGGTTCCCATTTCTCTCAGCCGCTTCCAATCCGGCCGACGCTGCGGAAATGCTTCATGAAATGTCCACCGCGGGCGTCTCGATGGCCGCTCTGGTAACTGTTGTATGGATGGGCGTCACAGCCGTAACATCCCTGAAAGGAAGAAGGCTTTCTGCATTCCGCCCAAAACTCAAAGCATAGGGGGCGACGGATCATGACTCTGCTTACCGCCGTCTTTGCGGCAATTATCTGTACGGTAATATGGTACAGAAATGCTCCCGAAGACGAAATGAAGGTCGGTATCCTGTGTTGGATCTACTGGGGCGCGTCCCTGATGTGGTTTGTGGACGCTGTCTTTGAATACATGGAACTCCCTTCAGAATTTTTTAACCCGGCTCCCGCAGATATGCTCAATGATTTCTTCCTCGGGCTTTCAGCGGTCGCGGTCGGCCTGATCGTCTGGCTGATCATTCTGCTGATAAAAGACCCGAAGGGAGCCGTGAAAGCTGCATTGTTCGGAAAAAAAGAACAGGCAGATCAAGGACTGCAGGGAGGTAAGAGAAATGAAGAGCGAAACAAAGCAAATCCTTGAGGCTGTCCAGGCAGGCAAAATGTCCGTGGAGGAAGCCCTTCTGAAGATTAAGACGGAACCCTACGAGGATATCGGGTACGCCAAAGTGGATCTGCACCGCAAAGTGCGCCAGGGGGTTTCGGAAGTGATCTACGGAGCAGGAAAAACTCCGGAACAGATCATCGGCATCGCGGATACTATGATAAGTCACGGACAGCAGCGGATCTTAATTACACGGTTATCCGAAGAGTCCGCCGAAAAAGTGGGAAGGGCGCATACCCTCTCCTATCATGCGGACGCGAGAGCCGGGATTATCGGCGGCATGCCCGCTGCGGACGGCATCGGCACGATCGTAATTGCGACGGGAGGGACCAGCGATATCCCGGTCGGGGAAGAAGCCGCTCTTACCGCGGAAGTCCTCGGCAATACCGTGATAAGACTTTATGACGTGGGAGTGGCGGGCCTTCACCGTCTGCTCTCCCACCAGAAGGATATCATGAGCGCAAGCGTCATAATAGCGATTGCCGGTATGGAAGGGGCGCTGGCCAGCGTCATCGGAGGACTCGCAGACTGCCCGGTAATCGCCGTGCCTACGAGCGTCGGATACGGAGCGTCGTTCCACGGCCTGTCGGCATTGCTCTCGATGCTGAACTCCTGCGCAAGCGGCGTTTCTGTCGTAAATATCGACAATGGCTTCGGAGCCGGATACCTGGCCAGTATGATCAACCATATGGAGGCAAGAAAATGAAAATCTTATATTTAGACTGCGGCATGGGCGCCGCCGGCGATATGCTGGCCGCCGCCCTCCTCGAATTATTGCCGGAGCCGGACGAATTCATGAAAGAGCTGTCCCGCCTCCCCTTTTCGGGCATTCATATAACAAAAGAACCCTCTGTAAAATGCGGGATCAAGGGGACGAGATTTTCTGTAAAAATACACGGGACAGAAGAGAGCGATCATGTTCCGGAACACCATCATGAACATTCTCACAGAAAAATGGAGGATATCCGCCGCATTGTCTGCGACCTGCATCTGTCCGAAAAAATACAGGATGATATCCTGGCGGTTTATGGTCTCATCGCAGAGGCGGAAAGCCATGCGCATGGCGTTCCCGTAACGGAAATTCATTTTCATGAGGTTGGCATGATGGACGCCATAGCGGATATCACAGCCGTCTGCATGCTCATGGACAGGCTGAATCCCGACGAGGTCGTTGTCTCTCCCGTCCATGTAGGAAGCGGACACGTCCACTGCGCCCATGGAACCCTTCCCGTCCCCGCTCCCGCGACGGCCTATATCTTAAAGGATGTCCCGATCTATGGAGGCGATATCCGGGGCGAACTCTGCACGCCGACAGGCGCGGCGCTTCTCAGGCATTTTGCAGCACGTTTTGACGCCATACCTGTAATGAGAACGTCATCCATCGGCTACGGTATGGGGAAAAAAGACTTTGAGACGGCAAACTGTGTGCGGGCGATGATCGGAGAAACGTCAGACCGCACCGATACCGTTCTGGAACTTTCCTGCAACGTGGACGATATGACCGGAGAGGCTGTGGGCTTTGCCATGGAACGACTGTTTGAAGGCGGCGCGCTGGAAGTTTATACGGTTCCGATCGGAATGAAAAAATCCCGTCCCGGAATCTTAATCCGTGTCATGTGCGCTCCCTCCGACAAAGACAGGATGATCGCCCTTCTGTTTAAATACACAACCACCATCGGCGTCCGGGAAACGCAAACGCACCGATATATCTTAGACCGCAGGACAGAATCCGTTTCCACTCCTTACGGCGGGATACGGCGCAAGGATTCCTGCGGATACGGCGTCCGGCATTCCAAATACGAATATGACGATCTTGCGCGGATCGCGGCAAAGCTCCGCATCAGCCTGGATGAGGTTCGGAATCTGATCGAATCCGACTAAGAATATGGATACGCAAAAAGACAGGAGATTTCCGCAAAAAAGAGCGTGTGAAAGAAAGTCTGTAAATTCTGATCTTCTATGATAATTATGAGGGCTGGAGGTTCCTGATGGGGCTTCCAGCCCTTATCCTATATATACTTCATGTAGATTTGCATGTCAAGAGCAGACGGCTTTTACCGCCTGTTTCCGTTACCTTGTAAGCTACTCTGGAAGTCGTCCCTCATACATAAGACTCAATTCGCCATAGACCTGCCCCC
>CANRMH010000125.1 GCA_947631695.1 uncultured Lachnospiraceae bacterium
GAATAAAAAAATGAGGACACGGTAAATGCTTTTTACCACGTCCCCAATTATACCGCCTACCGTTTTACTTGTCGACACCAATATCCAAAA
Organism: uncultured Lachnospiraceae bacterium; assembly: GCA_947631695.1. Classification (GTDB taxonomy): domain Bacteria; phylum Bacillota; class Clostridia; order Lachnospirales; family Lachnospiraceae; genus Claveliimonas. Next base: position 91 of record CANRMH010000125.1, read on the forward strand.
TCGTCCATCTCATTTTTTTCTTCCGGCTCAAGTTCTACGCCGTCCTCCCCGGGCCTGATAAAACGCGGAAATCCAAACGCCTCGGCCGCCCTTGCCTCGCGCGGGTGATAGATCCCCGGCACGCCGAGCCACAGATCGTCTCCCTCGTCGACAACAATCAGATGATGGTAATTGTAATATCCGTGCAGCAGGAAACTATTGTTTGCCAGTTTCCATTCACATCTGGGCAATTTCGCAATATCCTGCCTCTGGATTTTCATATACTGCACCGAAGGCGGTTCCTCTTCCCTGCCGTCCGTCTCCACGTCCGCAGTTTCCTCTGCGCTCATTTCATCCTCCGGAACGTCCGCGGTCTCTTGTGCGCTCACTTCATTCCCCGGGACGTCCGCGGCCTCTTGTACGCTCATTTCATCCTCCAAAACCTCCTGAGGCTCCTCCGGTTCCCGCCAGATTTCCATATTCTCCAGCGGAGCCGGCGTATCGCTCCACACAGCGGCAAACCGCCGTCTGCCCGCATTCTCCATCACGATCCCCTCTATCAGAGGATAAAATTCCGGCCTTCCGGTATCCCGCCTGGTATACGTCAGCCGGTAATTGACCGCCGGTCGTGTATTGTCCAGTTCCGCCTGCCAGATTCCCACGCAGGTCTGTCCCCTCATATAGAAGACGTATAACTGCAGCGTATGATCCCCGGCGAGCTGCATCCCTTTGCCATGTATATGTACAACAGTCTTTTCATCCCCCTGTTCTACCTTGATAAAGCCCACATTTTTCATCCTCTGCCCCTGCTGATATTCATACAGATATCTGATAAACTGCTTCAAATCTTCACATCCATTCTCCATCCGTTTATCACAATCTATTCTGTCGCAGCGCCGGAAATAACCTTTTTTATAAAATTGCTTTCAACTCCTGGTAAAGTCTCTTAGCATAACTGTCCGTCATGCCGCAGATGTAATCCGTCGCAAGCAGAAGGCGCAGATAAAGGCGTTCGCCCTCCGTCTTCCCTCTTGCATGATAGCGGTACGCATTCTTATAGTTATCAGATATAAACGATATCAGCCGTCTGTCCATAGGTCTCTGTTCGTCCCCGCTGTCGTACGAGATCACCGCGCGCACAAATTCCTCCATCAGACAGTTCAGCATCGCGGCCTCCTCCACCTCCATGTGGTAAATCGCCTCGGACATAAACACCCTGCGAAGCGCCAGATCTCCCAGCATCTCCATCAATTCCTCCGCATAAGTGCGGTAGAACAGGTCATGCTTCCAGCTCCCCGCCATAATCTCGTCGTAGTGGGAGGTGAATCCAAACGTCGCACAGTTGATCAAAAAGCCCTGCACCCTGACGATCCAGTTTTTCACCGCATACTCTTCCGGATTCTCCATCTCCATGTCCTTCGCTCTTCCATAGAGCTGCTGAAGCTTCTGAAGCGGCGAGAACGCATGTTCCTCCGAGGAGGCGCTTCCATCCAGTTTTTTCAGTTCTTCTTCCAGAAGCGAATAGGAGAGGAATCCCTTGACGAACGCATCCTCGATATCCGCCGTTTTATACGCGATATCGTCCGCCGCCTCAAGAATAAACGTCAGCGGATGACGCCGTCCGTCCGTACCCGTCTCTTTTTGGATCTCCCGAAAGACGGCTTCATCCGCACAGTAATATCCCATTTTTTTACTCCGGATATCCCCTGGATACTTTCCGATCTCCAGAGAGGATACCGGATACTTGATGATCGTATTCAAAAGCGCATACGTTAAATTCATGCCCCGCTCATCTACCAGAAAATGCAGCTTGGTCACCAGGCGGAGCGCCTGCGCATTTCCCTCGAAATGATAAAAATCTTCCCTCATCTGCGGCGTCAGAAACTGCTCAACCGGCTGCCCCCGATATAAAAGTTTCGGCAGATTCCTCTCAAACCATTCCCGTATCGCCGTCTCCCCGAAATGTCCGAACGGCGGGTTCCCGATATCATGGATCAGTCCCGCACACTGAAGGATGTTGCAGATATCTTCCTTCATGCGCATCGTAAACGAAGGATCCTTCCTGTACGCCAGAATATTCTCCCCAATGTTCTGTCCGAGCGATTTTGCAAAGGAGGACACCTCCAGCGAATGCGTCAGCCTCGTCCGGATAAAATCGCTCTGATCCAGAGGAAACACCTGTGTCTTATCCTGCAGTCTGCGGAAAGATGCGCTCCCGATGATCCTGTGGTAATCCTTCTCAAACTCGCTTCTCAGATCCGTCTGGCGCTCATACCTGCGCCCGCCCGCCGGACTCCGGCTTCTTCTTGTTGACAGTAATTGTTCCCATTTCACGTCTGATCTCTCTTTTCCTTCCCCGAACCGGCATATTTCATCCGTCAATCCAGATAAATCGGCGGGTCATAATCATCGCCGAGCAGCGCCTTTTTTCTCTCCTGATAACCGAGAAACGCCCATTCCGTCATGTCCGTCCATCTGTGGTCGCCGCGGTCATATACCTGCACATATCCTATGCGCCTGGGATGAACCCTCACCGTGTTCGTCTCATACTCGTGGCCGGTCTGAGGATTGATATCTCCGATCTCCAGATCCTCGTCGTCCTCCACTCCCATACTCTCCTGCACAAAAGCCTGCGTTTGCCCGTATTCCCATCCTTCCGGTTCTTCGCCGGCAGTTTCCTGCGGCGCATTTTCCTTATGCTTTCTGCGCTGGAAATATCCCAGCAAACCTTTGGATTTCTTTTCTTCCGGCTGCGCCTCCACGGCCCTTCGTCTCTCGCCGTTCGCCTGTTCTTCCGGTTTTTGCTGCGCCTCCGGCGCCGCCCCTGCAAGTTCGTCCAGCTCCTTATGGATATCCACAAGCTCTCCGATGGTAATGTCGCGTTCCATCCCCGCCGCCGCTGACGGTTCTTCCGCCACTGATGATTCCTCCGCTGCTGACGGCTCCTTCACCGCTGACAGTTTCTCCGCTGCTGACGGTTCTTCCGCCGCTTTTTTAACGTCCTCACGCTCTTTCTTCTTCTGATCCTTCCGGATCCTGGCCTGTTCCAGTTTGAGGATTTCCCTCTCGGTCGGCGCGGCCTCCTGCGTTTCTATGGCGGAGTTCTCCTCCTCCATAATGCTCAAATGGAACGGACACTCCAGGATCTCCGCGATCATGCGCATATCCTGCTCCTGAAAATTGTCGCGCCCCAGCCTCTGCGTCAGATTCTGGCGGGACATCTTCTTTCCCGTCTTCTCTTCGATTGTCTCCGCGAGTTCTTTGATCGTCATGCCTTTTCGGCTGAGAATAATTTTGACCTGCTCCCCGAATGTAAGATTCAACATGAATAATCTTCCTCCTTATAATTTTCTGCTCCCCGATGAATTTACATGTAAACAAATATGTTTCTACATAAATCAATCTTTTTCCTGTCCCCTATTTTAGCAAATGGACTCCTGTTCGTCAATGGGAAACCCCCATCCAGCGAATCTGCATGCCCAAACTGCCCGTTACTGGTCACGGAAGCGAACAGCAGCAAGAGCGGCGCATAACAGACATTTCCTCATCTGTCTCGCGCCGCTCTCCCCGGATCCTTCCGGTCACTTTTTATGCTGTCCTCATTCTTCTGTTACTGTTCTCACTTCCCTATTTCGTCTCCATCTCCAGGAATCTCCGGATCATGGCCGCCGCCTGGGCGCGCTTCGCCTCGCCCTGCGGACCAAGCGTCCGATCCTTCTCATTCCCCGTGACAATACCTGCGCCTGCCGCCCAGGTCATTGCGTCCTTCGCGTACTCC
>CANRMH010000126.1 GCA_947631695.1 uncultured Lachnospiraceae bacterium
GAGAAAGTATTGGAGGATGAGAATGCGACGCAGGCAGAGGTATCAGCAGCAATTTACAACCTGATGAAAACGCAGGGAGATCTGGAAAAACTGGCGGATCAGCCAATCGAGCCTGATCCGGCGAAACCGGTTCACGAGATCTTTGTGGATGTGAACGCGGGCGACTGGTTCGAGGAGGATGCCCAGTATGTATATGACCGCGAGATCATGACTGGCCTGGACAAGACCTATTTCGGCCCGGATCATATCTTAAGCCGGGCGCAGTTCGCGGTAATCCTTTGGAGGATGGAGAAGGAGCCGAAAGCGGACAGCGCGGCGAAGACCTTTGCGGACGTGCCGGAGACAGGCGAATGCTTCTTCCGCGACGCCGTGAAGTGGGCGAGCGGCGAGGGAATCGTCACCGGTTACGAGGACGGCCCCAAAGCGGGGACGTTCGGTCCGTCCGACGCCGTTACCCGCGAGCAGATGGCGACGATGCTGTACCGGTATGCGCAGTACAGGAAGTACAATACGGACACAACCGCGGATTTAAACGCTTTCCCGGATGGCAGCAGCGTATCCGGATACGCGAGGGACGCAATGAGCTGGGCAGTCGGCACCGGTATCCTGAAAGGGAATGAAAAGGATCAGACACTCGCCCCGCAGGACGAGGCGAAGCGCGCGCAGGCGGCGACCATGCTTCGGAGATTCCTGGAAAATGTAGCGAAATAAAAGAATAAGATGTAACATACATATCCTTTTTTGGAGAGCGGCGCAAAACAGATCTGAAAATGTCTGCAGAGCGTCGCTCCCCCCTTTATAACTCTTTTTATTTTCCCAAGCTTAATTGAAAAAGTAAATATTTTGCCCCAAGGAATCAATTAGATACAGGCAGAGAAGCCTGCCGAGTACGGCATACCCCCCTTGACTGCTGTGACAGATAAAAACGTGGAGAAAGAGATAGAGTTTCGCCAGTTTCTTTGAAAGTCTTAATATTTTCTTTTAACAGTGCTATTTTTTGAAAAAATTCTAAAAAGACTTGAAATTTCTTGGGGGGGGGTATAATGGAGAGGATAGCGAAGAAACGTGTCATACAGTAGAAAGGAGTTGAAAAAATTGAAAAAAGAAAAAAGAAGACATGTTTTAGCGGGAATTCTCTCCGGAGTGTTGGCGTTTGGCTGCATGGCGGGCGCTGTGCCTGGGACTGGAATAGGCGGGACAGGCGTGAAGGCAGCGGAAATGGCTCCGGCGGCGGAAGTGACGCAGGAAGGGTTGATCGCAGAGTACTCTTTCGTGAACCGGCCGGGTGACGGAAAGACCGTGGAGAACCAGGTGAAAGGAGACGGTGCGGTTGGAAACGCGGAGGTGCAGAATCCGGATACGGCAGCGTGGGAGGACAGTGCGCTGGTATTTAATGGAGAAGGAACATCAGCTGAAGCAACAGGCACTTGGGTGTCGCTTCCGAACGACATTCTGAAAGGAAAGACTTCTGCGACGGTCAGCATTGAGGTGAAAGCAGACGCATCGATTTTGTCTAAGCCTCATTTCATGTGGGTGATCGGCTCCAATTTAACCACTGACCCATATTTCTTTGCGAATATGTCAGATCCGCGTACAGTACTCAGCTACGGAGGACACTCACAAGAAAAGAGTGTGTCCGGATCCAAACTGCAGGCAGATCGCTGGTATCAGCTGACGACTGTCGTTAATGCGGAGGAACAAACTTTATCTTTTTATATTGATGGAGAAAAGTTCAGAGAGACCTATTATGAAGGAATGTCCGCGGAAAAGCTGACGCAGCAGACACGGAACACGATCGGTCGGGCGCCTTATCCCGATGCGCTTTTCAAGGGCTCCGTCTCCACCTTCCGGGTATATGGAAGGGCGTTGGATGACGTGGAAATCATGAGCCTTTCTAATTCGGATGCCGGTATGCATGAAGATGCTCATAAGAGGACTGCAGAAGGTATGTTGGAAAGTGTTGCTGATGATATCGAGATTTCGGATGAGATATACACGTTGTGGGACTATGACGGGACGGTGACGTGGATTTCTGAGATGGATGAAGTTACAATCGCACAGGATGGATTAACGGCGAGGGTAACATCGCCGGATTCCATTACCCAGCCGGTTTCCGGTAAGCTCCGTGCAAAAGCAGCGTACCGCGGAGTGGAGGCTGAGAAGCAGGTGGACGTTACGCTTCTGCCGATGGGAGGAGAGATAGAACCGGACGAATTATATGGCTATCTAATGGTTCATTTTACGACTCTCGCTCAGGATCCTTATGATGAAAGATTGTATCTGGATATTTCCCAGGGGGACAATCCTATGAGCTGGCTGCCTTTAAATGGGGGAAATGCGATTTTTGCATCTGAAAAAGGTACGACGGGTGCGAGAGATCCCTTCATTACTTATAACCCGGAAACAGGTACTTATTATATCATTGCAACAGATCTGCGATGGCATAACGGACCAGGTAGTAGTTCGAATCTGAATACAGGCAACACAAAAATAGATGTCTGGGAATCTAAGGATTTGATTCAATGGAGTGAGGTAAGGCAATTGGATGTGGCATTCAATCCAAAGGGCGAAAGACAGGCTAATTTTAGCTATGCATATGCGCCAGAAGCAACCTGGGTAGACGATTACTATGGAGAAGGAAAGGGAGCTTTCGTACTGTATTGGTCTTCAAACAAATATGCCGATACGGACTTTACGCAGGAAACTTATGAATATGGCGGGAGTCTTGCGCCAAATAGCCCTACTGTAACTGACGGTTGTTACGATGCAACTATGATATGTACAGGAGAAAAAAACTACAGATTGACTGTGTGGAAAACGAATATATATGTGGAATCTACTACGGCGAGGCGCTGGTGGGAGCCGGAGACAGAGTGGACATTATGCCAGTCGGCCGCCGGCACTGTTGTGGATGCTACTGTGGAAGGCCCTGCTGTATATCAGGATCACAAGGACAAAGATAAATGGTATCTTCTTGTAGATGATTTTGATAATGCTGACGGAATCGGCTACAAGCTGTTGGAGACTAAGAATCCGGATGCGGCTGACGGATGGAAGGCAGTCGATCAAGGGAAGTTTTATCTAAAAAAAGGTACGAAGCATGGTGGAGTGATTTCCCTGACCAAAGCGCAGTATGACGCAATTCGCAGTGCGGATGCGCAGTCCGCCGTCTCTGAGGAACTGGGAAGCGTACAGGTGACAAAGAACGCCAGCGAAGAGAGCGTTCTGGCGGCTCTGCCGGAGACGGCGAAGGCGAATCTTCACTACAGTCGCGGTGTTTCAGAACTGCCGGTGAAATGGGATCTGGAGAAAGTTAATACGCAGATTCCGGGCGTCTATGAGGTATCAGGGATCATTCAGACAATTGGTGCCAATATGAATAATTGGGTGGCGAAGGATGGATCGACGAATTGGTATGCAACAGGAAAGAAGCTGTACAGCACCACGGCGATCACAGTGAAAGCTTCCGTGGAGGTGAAGAATGAAGACGCTACCAGGCTGCAGAATGCAATCAGCGCGGAAGTAGACGCGGAAGATACCTACACACCGTCCAGCTGGAAGCCTTATGCGGAAGCTCTTGCAAAGGCGAAAGAGACGCTTGCGAAGGCATTGACCTCGAGCCAGGCAGAGCTGGATCAGGCTGCGGAAACACTGGAGAAAGCGACGAAAGCCCTGACGAAGCTGACCGACAAGGAGGCTTTGCAGGAGGCAATCGATGAGGCGAAGGTGATTCCGGATGCGGATGAGGCGAACTATACGCCGTCCAGCTGGAAAGCTTTCAGGGATGCGCTGGCAGAGGCGGAAAAA
>CANRMH010000127.1 GCA_947631695.1 uncultured Lachnospiraceae bacterium
AATCGGGGTGACAGGATTCGAACCTGCGACCTCCTGGTCCCAAACCAGGCGCTCTAGCCAAGCTGAGCCACACCCCGACGGCACGTAATCACTGTCAATTTCTGCGACACAATAGACATTATATAGGAAAGTGCTATCCTTGTCAACAATTTTTCTCCGCGATTTTCCCTGATTTCTTGCAGATTGTAATTTGATTTTTGAAAAATTTATCTAAAAGCAGATTCGCAGATTGACAAATCAAAAAAGGAGGAATATACTATATTACAGTGATTTTGTAAACCGATGAACAAGAGAAGTAGATAAGAATATTTACTGACAGAGAGCCGCCAGCGGTGGAAGGCGGCAGTAACAGTTCTTATTGAATGGACTTGCGAGGGCGGCTTGAAACCGAGACAGGGAGTAGACGCTGACGGGATGCTCACCCGTTATCAAGGAGATGCGTATGACTGTGCGCAGCAGAGAGGCCGGAGATTCGGCAATTTGGGTGGTACCGCAGAAGATTTTAAGCTTTTGTCCCTTGATGAGGACAGAAGCTTCTTTTTATGTAGGGAATCTTGCCCCCGACAGGAAAAGCGCTCCGTGCAGGATCGCACTGCGGCGAATGGGAAAAAATTGCTTTCGCAGCCCGCCCGCGCGCAGAGAACGCGGATAAAAAAGAGAACAGGAGGAAAAAGAAATGTATCCGGAATGTGATGAAATCATAAAGCTTGCGCCGGATTTTGACGTGATACCGGTGTGCAGGGAAATCTATGCGGACGTCGTGACTCCGATCACGCTCCTTCGGAAGATCGCGGCGGTGAGCGACCGCTACTATCTGCTGGAGAGCGTGGAGGGCGGAGAAAAGTGGGGACGCTATTCGTTTCTGGGATATGATCCGGTTATGCGCGTTACGTGCAGGGACGGCCGGGTAAAGATCGAGAGGGATGGCGCTGCGGAGGTTGTGGAGACCAGGAAGCCGCTGGATGTGATACGGGAGATCATGAAGGGTTACCGCGCGCCGAAACTTGAAAATCTTCCTCCGTTTGCGGGAGGCTTCGTGGGATATTTCTCCTACGCCATGATCGGGTACGCGGAACCGAAACTTCAGATCAAAAAGGGACAATTTAACGATTATGATCTGATGTTGTTTGACAAAGTGATCGCGTACGACCATCTCAAACAGAAGATCTGCATCGTGGTGAATATGAAGACGGATAAGGTGATGGAAAATTATGGAAAGGCTGCCGCGGAAATCCAGAAGATGATCGGCCTGATCCGCGAGGGCGCCGTCCGGGAGATCCCGCTGTCCGATTCAAAGGCGGAGTTTACCTGCAATGTGAGTAAGGAAGCGTACTGCAGGCTGGTAGAGAGAACGAAGAAGTATATCGTGGAGGGGGATATCTTTCAGGCGGTGATCTCCAGGCAGTTTTCCAGTCCTTACCGGGGAAGCCTGGTGAATCCTTACAGGGTACTCCGGACGACGAACCCGTCCCCCTATATGGTATATCTGCATATCGGGGACGAGGAGATTATGAGTACCTCCCCTGAGACGCTGGTCCGCCTGCAGGATGGCCGTCTCACTACCTTCCCCGTGGCCGGTTCCCGGCCGAGAGGGCAGACGGAAGAGGAGGACAGGGCGCTTGAGGCTGAACTGCTGGCGGATGAGAAGGAGCTGGCGGAACACAACATGCTGGTGGATCTGGGAAGGAACGATCTGGGGAAAATCTCGAAGTTCGATTCCGTGGAGGTGACTGAGTACCAGATGATCCACCGCTATTCCAAGATCATGCATATCTGTTCCCAGGTGGAGAGCGAGATCCGGGACGACTGCGACGGGCTGAGCGCGATCGAGGCGGTACTCCCTGCGGGGACGCTCTCCGGAGCGCCGAAGATCCGCGCCTGTGAGATTATCGAGGAACTGGAGCCGGCGCAGAGAGGAATCTACGGCGGGGCGCTGGGATATCTGGATTTCACCGGCAATCTGGACACCTGCATCGCGATCCGCATGGCGGTCAAGCAGAACGACACCGTGTACGTGCAGGCGGGCGGCGGCATCGTGGCCGACAGCGTGCCGGAGCGGGAGTATGAGGAATCCGCGAACAAGGCTGCCGCGGTGATGCAGGCGATTCAAAATGCGAGGGAGGTGCTGGATTAACATGATCGTATTGATAGATAACTATGACAGCTTTTCCTATAATCTGGTGCAGTATGCCGGGAGCATCCGGCGGGACATCCGCGTGATCCGAAACGACGCCATGACGGTGGAGGAGATCGAGGGACTGCAGCCGGATCACCTGATCCTGTCGCCTGGCCCCGGTTATCCGAAGGATGCGGGCGTCTGCGAGAATGCGGTAAGATATTTTCAGGGGAAGATTCCGATCCTGGGAGTCTGCCTGGGACATCAGGCGATCTGCGAGGCGTACGGCGGAAGGATCGTGAAGGCGAAGGAACTGATGCACGGGAAGCAGAGCCGGATCCATGTGGACACGGAGTGTCCGCTGTTTGCGGGGGAGGAAGAATATTTGGACGCGGCGAGATATCATTCCCTGATCGCCGAGCGGGAGAGCCTGCCGGGGGAACTGAAGATCACGGCGGAGACAGCGAGCGGGGAGATCATGGCGGTACAGCACCGGGAATTTCCGGTGTTCGGCCTGCAGTTTCACCCGGAATCGATCCTGACGCCGCGGGGCATGAAGATTTTAGAGCGTTTTCTGGAGCTTTAACATCATTGGGGGTCAAAATACCTTTTGACTCCAATATCATCATATAAAAATAGAAAGACTAGGAGGAAATGAAAATGATCAGAGAAGCAATTGCAAAATTAGCGCGCAGAGAGGATTTGACTTACGAGGAAGCGAAGGGGGTCATGCGGGAAATGATGGACGGAACCGCTACCCAGAGCCAGATGGGAGGATTCCTGATGGCTCTTAGGATGCAGGGGGAGACGATCGACGAGATCACGGCGTTCGCGGAAGTCATGCGGGAAAAAGGCGTGAAGATCAGGCCGGAGCGGGATGTGATCGACATCGTGGGAACCGGCGGCGATGAGGTGGGAACCTTTAATATTTCCACTACATCCGCGTTTGTGGTAGCGGCGGGCAAGGTTCCGGTCGCAAAGCACGGGAACCGCAGCGTTTCCAGCAAAAGCGGCGCGGCGGACGTCCTGGAGAAGCTGGGGATCCGCGTGGATCTCACGGCGGAACAGAATGAGGCCGTCCTGAAGCAGACGGGGATGTGCTTCATGTTTGCGCCGGTCTACCACTCATCGATGAAGTATGCGGCGCCGGTCCGCAGGGAACTGGGAGTCCGGACCGTTTTCAATATCCTCGGCCCCCTGTCCAATCCGGCCGCGGCGACCATGCAGCTTCTGGGCGTATATGATAAGGAACTGGCGAAGCCGCTGGCGCAGGTACTCTCCAATCTGGGGGTAACCAGAGGGGTGGCTGTGTGCGGCGAGGACGGACTGGATGAGATCACTCTGACAGGTGAGACGACGGTGTACGAGATCCGGTTCGGGGAGATCACGAATTATACGATCACGCCGGAGCAGTTTGGCCTGCAGCGCTGTCCTCTTCAGGATCTGATCGGCGGAACGCCGGAAGAAAACGCGAAGATCACGATGGACATTCTTACAGGGAAGGAGACCGGGGCTAAGAGGGACGTCGTCCTGCTCAACGCGGGGATGAGCCTGTATCTTGGGACAGACGGGATCACTCTGGAGGACGGGATCGACGCCTCCTCCAACGCCACCGTCTATGACATCGCCGAGAACGAGCATGAGTACGAGTTCCAGGAGATGGAGGCCGCCCAGCTGCCCAACGTGCTGG
>CANRMH010000128.1 GCA_947631695.1 uncultured Lachnospiraceae bacterium
GGATTCACAGGATACAACGGACACACGGACAAGAGCGCGAGCGGCATCGGCCTGTACCTGTGCAGGCGCGTCTGCGAGAACCTGGGTCACGGGATTTTTGCGTCGTCCGCGGTGGATGAGGGGACGACGATCACGATAGATCTCGGACAGGCAAAGCGGAGGGTGGAATAGACTTCTTACAAAACTGTTAGATTTCGGGGGAGATTTGTAAGCCGATTCGATGGCGGCACAATTCTCCCCCTTGCTACAATAGGGACAGAAATTCTTAAAGGAGGATTTTTGTTATGAGTATGTTGGAAGTGAATGGAATCAGAAAAATTTATACGACCCGCTTTGGAGGAAATCGGGTGGAAGCTCTTAAAAATGTCTCGTTTTCCGTGGAAAAAGGGGAGTATGCGGCGATCATGGGGGAGTCCGGCTCCGGCAAGACGACGCTTCTGAATATCCTGGCGGCGCTGGACAAACCGACCGCGGGTACGGTGAAGCTGGACGGTATGGATCTCTCACATATCCATGAATCGCAGATCGCGCGGTTTCGCCGCGACAATCTTGGCTTTGTGTTCCAGGAGTTTAATCTTCTGGATACGTTTTCCGTTGAGGATAATATCTATCTGCCGCTTGTTCTCGCGGGACGGCGTTACGAAGAGATGAACCGGAGGCTTACGCCCATCGCAGATCAGCTCGGACTGACGCAGCTGTTGAAGAAGTATCCCTATGAGATCTCGGGAGGGCAGAAGCAGCGCGCCGCCATCGCCCGCGCGCTGATCACAGAGCCGCGGCTGATCCTAGCGGATGAGCCGACCGGGGCGCTGGACTCGCGGGCTACGGACGAACTGCTGCAGCTGTTCCATGAGATCAATCTGACCGGGCAGACCATCCTGATGGTCACCCATTCGGTCAAGGCGGCCAGCCATGCGGGCCGGGTACTCTTTATCCGGGACGGCGAGGTTTTTCATCAGCTCTATCGCGGGGACCGCACGGACGAGGAGATGTATCAGATGATCTCGGATACGCTCACGATACTGACGACGGGCGGTGAGAGAAGATGAGAGCAGGATTTTATCCCAGGCTTGCCCTCCAGGGCATACGGAAGAACCGGCAGCTCTACCTGCCGTATCTCATGACCTGTATCGAAATGATCATGATGCATTACATTGTCGTGTTTCTGGAAAACTGTGAGGCGGTCGTTCAGATGCGGGGAGGCGAGACGATCGCCTCCGTACTCGGATTGGGCGGATGGGTGATCGCGGTCTTTTCCTTTGTCTTTCTGATTTATACCAATTCCTTTCTGATGCGCCGCAGGAAGAAGGAATTCGGACTCTACAATATCCTGGGGATGGATAAGCGCAACATCGGAAAGCTCCTCTTCTGGGAGGTTCTGCTGACGGCCGCTTTTTCGCTGGCGATCGGACTGTTTCTTGGAATCGTCTTCTCCAAGCTGGCGGAGCTGGGACTGGTGAATATTATCCAGAGCGACGTTACCTACACGCTGTCGCTGTCCCAGGCAGCGATCCGGAGAACTGCCCTGATCTATCTGGGTATTTTTGGATTCCTCTTTCTGGGAGCGCTCTTCCGCGTAAGACATTCCAGTGCAGTCGCCCTGATGAAGAGTGAGAGCGCGGGGGAGAAACCTCCGAAGGGAAACTGGTTCGTGGGGCTTCTTGGCGCGGCCTTACTCGGCATAGCTTACTATCTGGCCGTCACGATCAAGGATCCGATCACAGCGTTTGCGCTGTTTTTTGTCGCCGTCCTTCTGGTGATCGCGGGAACCTATCTGCTGATGATCGCCGGGTCGGTGCTGTTCTGCCGTATTTTGCAGAGACGGAAAAAATATTATTACAGGGCGAAGCATTTCGTTTCCGTATCCTCCATGGTATACCGCATGAAGCGCAACGGCGCGGGCCTTGCCTCGATCTGTATCCTGTCGACGATGGTGCTGGTGATGATTTCTTCCACCACCTGCCTGTATTTCGGGGAGGATGATTCCCTGCGCGGCCGCTATCCGGGAGCCATGAATCTGACAGTCATTATGCGGGACGGAAGCGGGCTGGCCGAAGACCACATCCGGGGGATGCGGGAGGAGATCGACGCCGCGGTGCGCGGTTGCGGCGTGGAGCCGCAGAATGTCCATGAATACCGACGGATGTACACCGCCGGGCTGCTGGACGGGAATACCGTGGAGACGGACGTCACCCGGTATGAGGATCTGGGGATGGACGACTATGCGAAGGTATATGAGTTTTATTTCATGCCCCTCTCCGATTACAATGCGGTGACGGGGAGCCAGGAGACATTGGAGTCCGGAGAGGCGCTGATTTATACCAACCGCAGCTCCTACCGGGGCGGGGATACCATTTCCTTCAACCGGTGCGAGACCTTCCGGATCCGGAAGGTGCTGGAGGACTTTCCGGCGGACGGGAGAATGAATATGTCGATTTTCAACGGCATAGTGATCGTTGTTCCGGATCTGGAACAGAGTGTGCAGAAGCTTGTCGGCCTTGCCAATTTTAACGGAGACCGTATGGCGGAGTTTCGGTGGGAATATCAGTTTGACACCGGGATGGAGGTGGAGCAGGACGAGAAAGTGTACACGGCGTGCGCCGATCTGTTGGCGGATCCGGCGTTTCAGGAGCGCAGCGGCATGGAGAGCTACAGTTGTGAGAGCCGGGAGATGAACCGGGAAGATTTCTTCCTTATATATGGAGGAATGTTCTTCCTCGGCATCCTGCTCAGTATCGTGTTCGTGTTCGCGGCCGTTCTGCTGATCTACTATAAGCAGGTCTCGGAGGGCTACGAGGATCAGGCGCGGTTCGGGATCATGCAGAAGGTGGGCATGACGAAGCGGGAGATCCGCAAAAGCATCAACTCGCAGCTTTTGACCGTATTCTACCTGCCTCTTGTGCTGGCGGTCTGCCATCTGGCGTTCGCGTTCCCGATCATCCGGAAGCTGCTGCTCCTCTTCGGTCTGAATAATGTGGGGCTGTTTGCGGCCACGACGGGGATCAGCATCCTGGTGTTTGCCCTGTTTTATGCGCTGGTGTACCGCATCACGTCGAATGTGTATTACCGGATCGTCAGCGGAGAAAGATAAAAAATGTTGTTGACAGCGGCGGGAAACAGTGGTAAAATACAAAGCATATTAAACAACTAGGTTTTATAGGTATTATGTTTTAAAAGACAGGAAACAGGAAGGAGAGAAAAAAATGAAGGTATATGACAGGATCACAGACCTGATCGGGGGAACCCCGCTGCTGAAGCTTACAAAATATGGAGAGGAAAACCAGCTGGAAGCGAAAATTTACGGAAAACTGGAGTATTTTAATCCCGCGGGAAGCGTGAAGGACAGGATTGCGAAGGCCATGCTCGACGATGCGGAAGAGAGGGGGCTGCTGAAGGAGGGTTCCGTTATCATAGAACCCACCAGCGGCAATACGGGGATCGGCCTTGCGGCGGTTGCCGCATCCAGGGGATACAAAGTGATCCTCACCATGCCGGAGACCATGAGCGTTGAGCGGAGGAATCTGCTGAAAGCGTACGGCGCGCAGCTGGTTCTGACCGATGGGGCCAGAGGGATGAAAGGCGCGATCGAGAAGGCGGATGAGCTGGCAAAGGCGACGCCGGGCAGTTTTATCCCGAGTCAGTTTACCAATCCGGCAAACCCGGCGATCCATCTCAGAACGACAGGGCCGGAGATATGGGAGGACACCGACGGAAAGGTGGACATTTTTGTGGCCGGAGTCGGTACGGGCGGCACGCTTTCCGGAGTGGGAGAATATCTGAAGAGCAGAAAACCCGAT
>CANRMH010000129.1 GCA_947631695.1 uncultured Lachnospiraceae bacterium
CGGGTCGGAAGATACGTCTCTCCCACTGTCGTTTCCTATCTGGAACGTATCCAGGTGAACGGCAAATGGATTCCGGAGGAAACCTTCGCCGAATTAACAGACATCGTCCGGAAGGCTATTGTCCGCATGGAGGCGGCCGGTCACACCAGCCCGACTGTCTTTGAAGCGGAAACTGCAATAGCTTTTTTATATTTCCAGAAGACCGGCTGCGATCTGGTTGTTCTCGAGGCAGGGCTTGGCGGAGCGCTGGATGCGACCAACGTGATCGATCCTCCCCTGTGCGCGGTATTTACTTCCATCAGCATGGATCACATCGGTGTTTTGGGAAATACGCTCGCGGAAATCGCGGCTGACAAGGCGGGGATCATCAAATCCGGAAGCGCCGTCGTCACCGCGCCCCAGAGTCCGGAAGTCCGGCATATTTTACAGAGCCGCGCAAAGGATTTCGGCTGTCCCTTCTATGAAGTTGACCCGGAGCATATTCAGATCCACAGCGAGGATTATCTGGGAACACAATTGTCCTACCGCGAGTTCAGCCGCATTTTCACTCCCCTCGCGGGTACATGGCAAAAGGATAACGCCGCAGCCGCTCTGGAAACCATCCGATTCCTGAGAAGCAGAGGATACCGGATACCGGATACCGCCGTCCGCACAGGTTTTCAGAAAACCGTATGGCCGGGACGATTTACCTGTCTGAACCGACGGCCTCTCTTCTTCGCGGACGGCGCCCACAATGAGAGTGCCGCCAGACGGCTGAAAGACTCTCTCGTCACCTATTTCCCCGGAAAACGTCTGATCTTTCTCATGGGCGTATTCCGGGATAAAGAATATGAAAAGATTGCCGCCCTGATGGGGCCTCTCGCCAAATCCGTATATACCGTCAGCCTTCCCGACGAGGGACGGACGCTGTCCGCTGAGGCACTGGCGGAAACCATGCTCGGTTTCTGCAAAGAAGATACGCCGATCCGCGCTGTCTCTTCCGTCTCCCTCGCGGTTGCGGAAGCGCTGGCAAACGCAGAAGCAGACGACATCATTATAGCATTCGGCTCCCTGTCCTATCTGGGACAGGTAATGCAGATCGTCGGCGAAAAAAAACGCTGACTGCCGGGAATCTCCATCTATAGAAAGGATGTTTCATGAAAACCATCGAACTGATCCGAAAGCACCCGCTGTATGCGGCTCTGCTTGAACATTTGAATATATTGGAGGAAGGCCGTGGATTCTGCCGTCACGGGATCGAACATCTCCTCGACGTTGCCAGAATCGCGTACATACGGAATCTGGAATATTCGCTGCATTTTTCCAGAGAAATGATCTACGCCGCCGCTCTCCTCCACGATATCGGAAAGAGCGAACAGTATGAATCCGGCACTCCGCACGAGATTGCCAGTGCAAGGATCGCCGCTCAGATCCTGGAGGATCTCTCGCCCGAACTTCCTTTTTCTCCGGAAGAGCAGCAGCAGATCCTCACCGCGATCCGGGGACACCGCAAACTCCGCGCGGATGCACAGCCCCTGGAAAAACTGCTCTATGAGAGTGATAAAGCATCGCGAACCTGCTTTGCCTGCCCTTCCAGATCCGAATGTGACTGGCCGGAATCCAGAAAAAATAAGGAGATAACCATATGATCATCGGCGGCAGAAACTTTGACACCTCACGACATACTTACATCATGGGAATTCTGAACGTAACTCCCGATTCCTTTTCCGATGGCGGAAAGTACAGCCGTCTGGACGCCGCTCTTTTCCACGCCGGACAAATGATTGCGGACGGAGCGGATATTCTGGATGTGGGAGGAGAATCCACGCGTCCCGGATATGAGCGGGTTTCAGATGAGGAAGAGATTGAACGCACCGTCCCTGTCATTGAGAAACTCCGGCAGGAATTTGACATTCCCATCTCCATCGACACCTATAAGAGCAGGGTGGCAGACGCCGCTCTGGATGCAGGCGCGAGTCTTGTAAACGATATCTGGGGCCTGAAACAGGATCCCGAAATGGCCCCTGTCATCGCAGGACGTCAGGCGTCCTGCTGTCTGATGCACAACCGGGCGGAAGCCGTCTACCGTTCTTTCATTGCGGATGTCCTGGACGATCTGAAAGGCTGCATACGGATCGCGGAGGCTGCCGGAATTTCAAAAGACCGGATCCTTCTGGATCCGGGGATCGGGTTCGGCAAAACCTACGAGATGAATCTGGAAATCCTTCAGAAGATCGGCTGTCTCAAAGAACTGGGATATCCCATTCTTCTGGGAACCTCGCGCAAGTCCGTGATCGGTCTGACGCTTGACCTTCCCACGGATCAGAGGGAGGAGGGAACCCTTGCTTCCACCATTTACGGGATGCTGCACGGCTGCTCATTTGTCCGGGTTCACGACGTAAAGGCGAACCGGCGCGCCATCCGAATGACCGAAGCGATTCTGAGGGAACACGCGGTTTGATCCGCTTTTGCCGCAGCATGTACGGGATCTTTTGTTTTTGCAATAAGATAAGAGAAAGAAAAAGAGGAAATTATGGACAAAATTAAGATACAAAATCTGGAAATATTTGCGAACCACGGCGTATTCCCGGAGGAAAATGTACTGGGGCAGAAATTTCTCGTCACGGCGATCCTCTATACAGATACCCGCAAGGCGGGAAAGACCGACCACCTGGCGGACTCTATTCACTACGGGGAGGTCAGCCGGTTCATCGAGCGGTTTCTGAAATCCCACACCTACCGTCTGATCGAGTGTGCCGCCGAACATCTTGCGGAAGCGCTGCTCCTTGAAATCCGCGGACTTGAAAAAATCCGGCTGGAGATCAAGAAACCCTGGGCGCCGGTGGGACTTCCGCTTGAGACGGTCTCCGTCGAGATCCAGCGCGGCTGGCACACCGCATACATCGCGCTTGGCTCCAACATCGGCGACAGGGAACAATATCTGAACCAGGCTGTGGACGCGCTGAAAAACACGGCGCTCTGCCGGGTCGGCAAGGTGTCCTCCTTCCTGATTACCAAGCCCTATGGCGTCACGGATCAGGAGGATTTCCTGAACGGCTGTCTGGAGCTTCGCACTCTGCTCTTCCCGGAAGAACTGCTCGTAGAGCTGCACCGGATCGAGCAGGAGGCCGGGCGGGAGCGAATTGTCCACTGGGGCCCCCGGACGCTGGACCTGGATATCCTGTTCTATGACGATCTCGTCTATCACTCGGACGACCTCTGCATCCCACATGCGGATCTGCACAACCGGGATTTCGTCCTGAAACCGCTGAATGAGATCGCGCCCTGGCTGAGACATCCCGTGACGCGCAAAACCGTCCGGGAAATGCTGGAGGCTCTGCCAGAATGAATCTATTCCTTTGACCACATTCTCTGAACAGGATTTACACATACAGAAACATACAAGAACGCGCAGCCGATCTGGCTGCGCGTTCTTCGTTCTCTTTATTTCTTCGCTCTTTATTCCTCTCCGCCGTAGAGGGTTACGAGTTTCTTCAGATATTCGTATCTGTCTTTCGCTTCGGACTCGTTCTTCGCGAACATAACCTCCGCCTTCTCCGGGTTGAACCGTGCAAGGGCATTGTAGCGAACCTCGCCGTTCAGGAAGTCCTTGTAGCCTTCCATCTTAGGCTCTTTGCTGTCGAGCGTGAACTTCGCGCCTTCAGCGGCCGGATTGAACCGGAAGTTGTTCCAGTATCCGCACTCCACTGCCAGCTGCTCCTCGGTCTGAGCCTTGCTCATACCCTTCTTGATGCCGTGGTTGATACACGGAGCGTAAGCGATGATCAGTGATGGTCCCGGATAAGCCTCGGC
>CANRMH010000130.1 GCA_947631695.1 uncultured Lachnospiraceae bacterium
GCCCCATTCAGCATCTTCCCGATCATAGCGGTATATCCTCCTATGGGGATCCCCTGGTAGCGGTCGTTGAAGTAATTGTTGTCATAGGTAAAGCGCAGCGGAAGCCGGCGGATGATAAAAGCAGGAAGGTCTTTGCAGTCGCGCCCCCACTGCTTTTCCGTATATCCCTTGATCAGCTTCTCGTAAACGTCCCTTCCTACCAGGGACAGCGCCTGTTCTTCCAGATTGGCAGGGCTGCCGATATTAAGATCTCTGATCTGCCCGTCAATGATCTCCCTGGCCTCCGCGGGAGTACGTATGTTCCACATTTTGCTGAAAGTATTCATATTGAACGGCAGATTATACAGTTCATCTCTGTATACGGCGATCGGCGAATTAATATAATGGTTAAACTCCGCAAAATTATTGACATACTCCCAGACTTTCCGGTCGGATGTATGAAAAATATGCGCTCCGTACCGATGCACCCGTATTCCTTCTGTTTCGCCGGTATACACGTTTCCTCCGATCTGCTTCCTTCGATCCAGGACCAGACATTTCTTTCCCTTTTTCATCGCCTCACAGGCAAATACGGAGCCGAAAAGGCCTGCCCCCACAATCAGATAATCGTATTCCATAATTTCTCTTCCTTTCTCTCAGTTTCCCGTAAGATAATAAGGGGAATACCATTCAAAGATATTCCCCTTATGTTGTGTGAAATTTCGTCAATCCAGATCAATAAAATCTACCTGGAATTCCCCGTCGTCCTCGCTTCTCCTTCTCCGTCCCGCAGGAGATCTCTTCTCCGGTTCTCTCACTCTTGCCTGAAGCAGAGAATCAAGATCCTCCAGATCATCCAGGTCATCCAGATCGTCCAGGCCGTCGGAATGGTTCACGGAATCTGCTGTAAACCCATAATCGTCTCCGTATCCGTCATAATCATCGTCATCGTCGTCTTCCAGATAATTCCTGTCGTCCTCTTCCAGTTCATCGTAATCGTATTCGTCATCCTCGTCTTCATCCTCAAAATCATAGAAATCATCTTCGTTTTTCTTTTTTGACGGGGACTTTTTCTTTGCTTTTGCCGGCTTGTCGTCTTCCTCTTCCATATCTATCCCGTATTCGTCATACAAGTCGTCCAGTTCCCAGTTCCGATGTTTCAGCTTCACGCTTACTACGATCAGAATGATCAAAAGGAAGAAGAACAATATTGCAACAGCCATGACGCATGTCATCAGATGCTTTCCTATAAAATTCAGGAAGCCGCCCAGCACGCCGTCCGTCTTCGCGGCGCTTTCCTCCGGTGCAGCCGCGGAAGCGAGATATCTCTGATAAGTCCCGTCGAGAGTATCATACAGGTAAAGACCTTTTACCCCGTCGCTGTTCAAACCATAGACAAGATAATATTCCGTATCGGTCGCATTCTGCCATGCAGGGAATTCCTTCCCGTCGATCGTCAGAGTCGTTTCCTCATATCCGTCCGGTATTGTCACCGTACCGTCGTTCTGCTGGAAAACAAGATACCGTTCGCTCGCAATCTCGATCTGCTGAAACGGGCTGAACGTTCCGGTATCCGGATCATACAGGAAGAAATCTTCCTCCTGGTCCGCGGAGCGCAGGCATATCGCTATTGTCCCGCTGGCATTCTGCGTGACTACCGTACAGGGAACTCCTTCGAAGGAGAGTTCCGATTTTGAAAATCCGATAGGCACCACGGCGTCTGAAAAGCCGTTGTATATTGTGTATGAAGCTCCGTTCACGGTCACCTGCGGCCCGTCCTGGACTCCTTCCGCCCCTGTGATCTTGCTCGGATCGCCAGGGCCGATCGTGATCGTGGAACTTCCGTTCACCACATTAAACGCCGCGTTGTACAGCGTCTGGCCTGACGCAGAAGCAATCTCGATCCGGGTAGTTCCCTCCTGCAGCGCCTGAAATTTCATGCTGAAGGTCATCTGCGCCGACGTGCCGTCCCCGATCCCTGACAGCTGGATCGTTCCTTCCGATTCTGAAGCCTGCGTACCCTCAATAAAACGCAGCGAGTCCGTATCGTAGGTCAGCGAAGCTTCCACTGAACGCACGGCCTCCGAACCTGTGAACGTGGCAACCACCTCCACCTCCTCGCCCACTGCCGTTGAAGGATCCGTGAAGCGCAGTTCCGCATATGCGCTCCCCGTCGCCATGACAGTATGCGGGTACAGCAGACAGGTAATTAAAATTGCCGCAAAGATACTTTTCATTTTCTTCATGTGCTTATATCCCCCTTATCTTTTTGTTGTTACTGAACGATTCCCTCTGAACCGCTTACAGTTTCTCCTCCGTTTCCTGTACTGTCTCCGCCTTCGCCGGTATCTCCGCTCCCGCCGTTTCCTCCGGAATCTCCGGTTCCGCCATTTTCTCCGGTTCCGCCGGTTACGCCGTCTCCGCCGCTTCCGCCGGTATTTTCGGAGTTATCGCCGTTTCCGCCGGTATTTCCGTTATACCCGCCGCTTCCGCCGCCGTTCCAGGTATTATTGCCGTTTCCGCCGCTGTTCCAGGTATTGTTATCACTGCCGTTACCGCTGCCGCCTCCGTACTCCCAGCCGTACGTATAATCATAACTTTCCTCCGGCTGCTCCATAACTTCCTGCGTGCTTTCATCCGTATCCGCTTCACGGTCTCCCGCTTTCGCAACGATCTTATTCCCGATGCTTACCACATTCGCCGAAGGCGTATATGCGGCCTCCTCCCCAAAGAAAAACGTATGTAGCTTTTCCACGTTGCTCTCCAGCGTAACCGGGATCACGACGCTGCCGATGTTATTCAGCGTATCCGTAGTCTTATCAAACGGAAATCCCGTCATCTCGCCTAACTTGTAATCCAGCGCGTCCTTTGCGTACCCCAATATCTCCGTCAGAGTAAAATTGGTAGAAACCTCCGGGAACACCCGGTCAATAATCTCATTCAGCTGCAGGAGGCTTGCGTTCTGGGCCTTTTCCACGATCTTACTCAGCACGTCCCTCTGTCTCTCCGCACGTTTAAAGTCATCCCCTGCCGTATAGCGGATCCTGGAGTACGCCGTCGCCTGTACGCCGTTCAGATTCTGAAGGCCGGCATGATCCACGCCAATGGAATCCTTGCCGGTCACCCGGATGATCTCCGTCGCATAGCCGTTGATATAATTAATCTCTTCCTCCTGTACGTCGATCTCCACTCCGCCGAGCGCGTCGATCACATCGATCAGAGAATTAAAATTCACCGTCACATAATGCTCGATATCCATATCCAGATTCTTATTCAGCATCGCAATCGCATCCTCCGGTCCTCCGAAAGCATAGGCCGTATTCGCCTTGTTCAGGGTGCCGTCAGCCTGTTCCATCATCGTATCCCGGTAGATGGAGGATATCTTCACTTCCATCGTCTCCCGGTTCAGGCTCGCGATCATGATGGTATCGCTCCTGGTATTGATCTCCAGCTCATTTTCTCTTGAATCCACGCCAAAGAGCGCCACATTCAGATAACCTGTCCCACGTTCCTCCTCCGGTTCCGTTACATTCAGTTTCTCCGGATCCAGTTTCACCATATTTATCTTAGATAGTTTACTCGCCAAAATCGCCACGCCTGCAAACGCAACCAGGGCGGCCGTTCCTCCCAGGATCGCCGCAATCTTTTTCCCTATTGACCAGGAAGCAAATCCCCGGTTTCGTCTTCTGCGCCCGCGCCTGTATTGGCCCCGTCTTCTCGCCATACTTTCCTGTCCTTTCTTTCAATCGTCGGTACTGCATTCTACCACATTATATTATACTACAATATTTTTTCT
>CANRMH010000131.1 GCA_947631695.1 uncultured Lachnospiraceae bacterium
TCACCCGCTTTTTTTCATGTCAAAAACAGAGGATCGCTCCGCAGCCTTTTCCCTGTTCTTCAGAAACCGGGCCAGCAGTTCCTCGCATTCCCTCAGTATCTGTTCCTGTTTCTCAGGCGTACATTCCCGAAAACTTTCATCATCCACGGAATATGAAAATTCACCCTGGGTTTTTGTGTCAACGACCATACGCTCTCCTTTTTGCTCTCTTTCATCCATTCTATGGGATCCCGCGCCCGGACAGTACGCGTTTTCGGCCGCAAAAGCTATGTATTTTTCTTTTTTTCTATCATAGACTCTATCAGGAAGTGATCGAAATTGTCATACTGCATTTATTTAAGGAAATCCAGGAAGGACCTGGAGGCCGAAGCGCACGGGCTGGGCGAAACCTTGACGCGCCACGAGGGGATCCTGAATTCTCTTGCCGCCGGCCGGCACCTGCATATCGAAAAGACCTACCGCGAGATCGTATCCGGGGAATCCATCGCTTCCCGTCCGGTCATGCAGCATCTGCTTGCCGAGGTGGAAAGCGGTCTGTGGGAGGGCGTACTCGTCATGGAGATCGAGAGGCTGGCAAGAGGCGATACGATCGACCAGGGGATCGTACAGCGCGCTTTCCAGTATTCCCGCACAAAAATCATTACGCCGGCCAAGTCCTACGACCCCTCCGACGAGTTTGACAGGGAATATTTCGAATTCGGTCTTTTTATGTCCCGCAGGGAGTACCAGACGATCAAACGCCGGATGCAGACCGGGAAGTACGCCGCGGTGCGGGAGGGCAAATGGCCCTTCAATACCGCTCCCTACGGTTTCCGCAGAGAAAAGCTGCCCGGCGGAAAAGGCTGGACGCTATCCCTCCACGACCAGGAAGCTAACGCCGTCAGGCTCATCTTCTCACTTTATACAGGAAAGGAAAAAACCGGCATCTCGTCCATCTGCCGGATTCTGGATTGCCTGAACCTCCCTCCCCGGCGCAGCAAAACCTGGTCTGAAAACTCGATCCGGGATATTCTTTCCAACCCGGTTTACGACCAGAAAGTCTCCATCGGGAAGAGGAAGGTGCAGACCCGGATCACAGACGGAGTCCCCGAAAAGATCCGCCCGAGAACCCAGGACTATCTGGTGGCGCAGGGACGGCATCCGCGCATGATCCCCCATACGGTATTTGTTAAGGCTCAGTCCCTCCTTGCGTCCCGCTCCCAAAAGCCCGCTCAAAACCGGGAAATGCACAACCCGCTTTCCGGCCTGATCATCTGCTGCGCGTGCAAAAAAAAGATGCAGCGCCGCCCCGTCTCCAACCCGGAAAAAAATTCCGGCGCCTGCTGCGATCTTTTAATCTGCAGCACGAAAAACTGTCCGACGGTCGGAAGTCCGCTGGAACTTGTGGAACGGCAGTTAGTCGGCGCTCTGGAAGAATGGCTTTCCTCCTATCGGATCATCCCGGGCATAGATAAAGATGAAAGGCGGGAAGCGGCGGCGGACCTCCTTCGCAGCTCCCGCGCGGAATATGATAAGCTTCTGGCGCAGGAAGATTCCGTCTATCGTTTTCTGGAACAGGGGATTTACAGCAAAGAAATCTTTCAGAAACGGCTGGAAGCGCTGCAGATCCGGATTTCCGAGGTATCCGCCCGGATAAAAGTTCTGACGGACCTCACAGAGAAGAACAGGGAAGATATCTCCGGCTTTGCAGGCAAAGAGTGCGGCATCCTGTCCTTCTACCGGGAAATGTCGGTCAGGGACAAAAACTGCCTGCTGAAACTGATACTGAACCGGGCGGAATACCGAAAAGAATCCAAAAACAGATACGGCGAGGGATGGGTTCCCGCATTTGAACTCAAACTGTACCCCCGCCTTCCCAAAGAAAAAATCCTCTGATATCGGACACGGACCGTTTCTTCCGTTCCGATATCGGTAAGGATACCGGTCACTTCGTTGTAAGGCATCGTATAGCGCTGCGCAAGATACCGCATGGATGCGGAGAGTTCTCCGTCCGGACCCCCAAACTGTGAGATGATCACCTGCGCAAGTCTCGGATTGGTCTGCGTAATTCTTACCGGGTGCTGCAATCTTTTTTCATAGAGCCACATAGATTAACATCCTCCTTCCTGCCACGGCCATGGCGAATCGATCCAGGTCCATTTGTCCGCATTGCACACGTCCAGCGTATCAATCGTCAAAGGCCCGTAGTATTTGGCATATTCCTTCAGCGCCTGTTTCCGCAGTTTCTGATATTCTTCAAAATACTCCAGCGCTTCCGTATTGCAGGGATGCGTATCCAGAAAAAGTTTCACGTCGTCAACCGCAAAGCTGACTACGCCGATCCATTCAAGCAGGTCCTTTCTGCATGGTACATTTCCAGCCATCAGCAACTACCTCCAATCCCTCTGAACGGTTTATACAGTTCTTCAAAAATAGTTCCGCAATGAAATCCTTTTTCCGCTTCAAAAAGATCTCCCCACTTCTGCCATGGAACATAGGCCATTGCAATCGGCAGTCCTGACAGTTTGTCGTGTCCTGACATGTTGTCGCCGCAGCAGGAATCGCCCATTGCCTGCGCCGCCATCTGGCTGCGCACCTGAGCAGTCTGGGAGCGGTTCTGGGCCGGCTGGGCATTCTGCTGGCACCCGCAGCCGTTATTCCGCCGCATATATTCCGGTGTATTATAACGATAATTCGGCATGTGTAATACTCCTTCCATATTCATCTGCAATACTATAATATGGAAAATATTACAGAAAGGTTCATAAAATAGAATCTCGCGGGCGAGATTCTCCGCCTGCGGCGGACTGCGTCAGCAGTTTCTTCCTATCCGCCGCAGTGCGATCCCGCGGAGCGCCTTTTATCTTACAGGGAACGAAATTTCCTGTAAGATAAAAAGGGAGACCGCCGGCGCAAAAGAGCGGTCTCCCCTTCGTTCATGCTTTGCTTTTTAATTTAATAATCTCGAAATGATCGCCGCACACTGCGCGCGGCTCGCTCCGCTTTTACGTCAGCGGATACTTTTCCGTCAGTTTCCTGACCATACCTTTTACCGTTTCCACATGATCCTCGCTCCTGATTACCATGGAGATCCCTTCCGCAATCACATCCATGTCATCCTCCGTCAGTCCGCGGGTCGTAACGGCCGGCGTTCCAAGTCTCACGCCGCTGGTCACAAACGGAGAACGCGGGTCATTTGGAATCGTATTCTTATTACAGGTAATATGCGCTCTGTCCAGGCGCTGCTCCAACTCTTTCCCGGTGATTTCTTCAGCGCTCAGATCCACCAGCATCAGGTGATTGTCCGTACCTCCGGAAACGATCTTTACGCCTCGCTTCATCAAACCGTCCGCCAGCGCCTTCGCATTTTTCACTACCTGTTCCTGGTACTTTACAAATTCCGGCTGCAGGGCCTCCTTCAGACACACTGCCTTCGCGGCGATCACATGCTCCAGAGGGCCTCCCTGGATCCCGGGAAATACCGCTTTGTTAAAATTAAACTTGTCAGCCGCCGCCTGATTGCAGAGGATCATTCCTCCCCTCGGGCCGCGCAGCGTCTTGTGCGTAGTGGTCGTCACAACATCCGCATAGGGAATCGGACTCGGGTGCAGGCCCGCCGCTACCAGTCCCGCAATATGCGCCATATCTACCATCA
>CANRMH010000132.1 GCA_947631695.1 uncultured Lachnospiraceae bacterium
AGCGGTACATCATCGTGGCCATCTCTTCCCGGGTGATATTGTTTTCCGGGCCGAACTCTCCTGTGTCCTCATAGCCTTTGATGATCCCCACGTTCCCGCTGCTCGCCCACTTCACCGCGTAGCGGTAGAAAGCATTGCCGTCATAGTCTACGTCCGGAAAGTTCTTAGCCTCCCCGTCCGGCGCAAGGCTTCCCGTCTCGCTGTCTCCGCCCGCCATCCGGTACAGGATCGTTGCGAACTGTCCGCGGCTTAAATTCAGAGCGGGGCCGAAATACCCTGTCGGCTGTCCGCCTGCATCCTTCAGACCGCTCATAATCCCGTTTTCAGAGACATACCCGACGGCGCTGCGGATCCATTCCGGAGATTCTTCCGTCACATCTTTGAAATCCGCTTTATGCAAATGTTGAAATGCTTTCTCCGCCTCTGTCAGGATACTGTAATTCTTCACCTGATCCTTCTGTTCTTCCGACAGACTGTCATATGCGGTTCTTGCCTTTCCGATCGCATCCTCGCTCTCGGAAGTCACTTCTCCTATCTGATCTATCAGCCAGATCACATCTTCTATATCCTGATTTTTATTTCCGATTTTTACTTCCTCGGCGCCGAGCTGCAGATAGTCGAACCCGAACGCGCCTGCAGCCGACAGTTTCCAGGTATGCGTATCTTCCTTTTGGAGTCCGAAGGATTCCCACATAATCTTGTACGTGTTTTCCGAACTGTCCGTCCTGATCTCTCCCGCCTTCTTCCCGTCCAGGAAAAGTTCGGCCCCTGTTTTCCAGGAATCTGTCTTCGCACTCAGGCGGATGTATTCGCTCCCGGTAAACGTATAGGAGATTGACGCTCCTTTCTCCTCCGTATACAGTTCCGTGTTCTGATAAGCCAAGCTGTTTTCCAGTTTCCTCCAGCTTCCCTCCCTGGTCAGTTCATCCGAACCGCTTCCGATCCGGGTACCCCATGAGATATCGCCCACGGGCCTTCTCACGGTTCTGACGCCGAACACGCCTCCTGCGGTATTCCCCGGATCCGACCGGTATTTTACCGTAACCTTCTGCTTCCCATCCGTCAGTTTTCTTGGGATTTTCAGATAGAAATATTCGATCTGCTCCGGACGGTTATTATTCAATGTATAGTCTTTCTGTAGTACTGTGTCCTCCACAAGAATATCAAATTTCCTGTTTTCCGTTGCAAAATTATCGCTTCCCCAGAACATGCTAAGCAGATAGTTTGCTCCGTTTGGATCCACCGTCAGGTCATAACTGATCCAACCCCCGTTTGCGGCTCTCCAGCTTCCCGTTGCGGGAGCCTGCGCCGCTGGACTGTGTATCCCGTTCGACGTATTTCCCTGCGACTGATAGTTGTGATCCACCTCCGACTGCATATGTCCCGGCACGACGCTGTCGATCGTCGCATCAAACAACCGTTCCTGGAAATCCGCGTTCAGCTGCGGAAATTTCTCGTACTCCTCCTGCGTATACAGGTTCCAATATACCATGTGCGGTTCCGACTCAAACTGATAGAAAGGCTTCAGGCGGATGGAACTGTTCCCGGGCTGAAGATGAGAGTCGATCTGAAATTCAAGACCTTCACCGGTTTTCTTAATGTAAGCCGATGGATCTCTCTCCTCGGCGACAATATTCCTCACCGTATCGCTGCCCAGATCTCCCGCGAGCAGGATCGCCCCGTACTTAAACGCCACAACATGAGAATCCCCTCTGGATACATGCAGGCGCAGGCTCATCGGTATCCGGTATTCTACCTTATCCCCCTCTTTCCATACGCGGCTGATCTTCACATATCCGTTTTCCAAAACAAAATCCTGCGTCTCCCCGTTGACGCGCAGTTCTGCGTCTTTCGTCCATTCCGGCACCCGAAGCAGAATCGACGCCTGTTTTCCCGACGCTTTGTCAACCGTCAAAAGCGTGGTATCTTTCTCCGGATATTCTGTCTGCTGAGTGATCGTCATGCCGTTTTCTTCCCAACGGATCGTGGAATTGATAAAGAGGTTGACAAAAAGTTCATTCGGTTTCGTATAATAAATCGCCCTCTGATATCTTCCCGGATTCTCCATACCGGTCCCAAGACAACACTCAAATCCATCATGGCCTAAAAACACAGTGGATGCGCCCATGCTGAGATCGACCGAATAGGTCTTCCTTCCCTCGCTGTTCTGGGAACCGAGAATCTGATTGTAAAGTACATTCTCATAGTAATCCATGTATTCCCGCTTCTGGTTCCACTGGTACAAATACTCCGTCAGCTTCAGCATGTTGTAGACACAGCAGGTCTCGCAGTTCTTTTCCGAGAGCGGTTCCTCATCCGTATTGGTAAAGAATTCATAATTGCTGGTCCCGCCATTTGCGTAGGTCTGGGTCTCCGTCACAAATTTCCAGAAATTCTCCGCCACTTTCCTATAGTACTCGTCCCCGGTCAGAAGATAGATCTTCGCCGCGCCGCAGATCTTTGGGATCGTCGTGTTGGCATGGAGACCCGGCAGCACGTTTTCCCCTCTCGAGAGCGGATCCATGATCTTCTTGTGGCTGAACCGCTTCGCAAGCTCCAGGTACTCCTGCTTCCCTGTGATCTCGTAGAGCTGTGCAAAAGACTCATTGATCCCGCCGTGTTCTCCCGTCAGCATTCTCTCCATCTGCTCGTCGTTCAGCCTGTCTGTTCCCGCTTTGGCGTAGGCGGCCAGCTTCTCCGCGCAGGTCAGGGCATCCTCGATCCCCATGCAGGAATATGCGTCGAGCAGCCCGGAAAGAATCTTGTGGATCGTGTACCACGGAGCCCAGATCCCCTGCAGGAAGGCATCGTTGTTCCCTCCAGCCCAGAAATCATTCGGATGGTCAAACACGTAGTCCAGATTGTTCCTGCTGAATCCTGCCACAAATCCGTCGTCGTCCTGCGCGATCTTCAGCAGTTCCACGCCGCGTTCCACCGTCTTTTTCAGCTTCTCATTCCCGGTCTGCTGATACATTGCCACGCAGGCGGACATGTAATGTCCGTAAATGTGTCCTCCGATTCCGTTTTCCCCGCTGTCCTCCCAGCCCCCGTAGCCGTTGTTCAGATTCACAGGCGCCTGATTTTTCTTGCTACTGTAGCGGAACAGGCTGACCGCCAGCCTGTCCACGTCGTATGTAAGGAGGTACTGCTCTCCGATCTTTTGGGAATCCAGAAACATCCCGTCGTTCAGCGTTACATTCTCCCCGACAATCTCCGCCTGCCGCAGTTCTTCCGCCCGAACGTCCGCCTCCGGAAGAATCTCTGCTGCCAGTACAGCCGCCGTCAGGAAGGCGGTCAGTAATCTTTTCGCTTTCATTTTTTCTCCTTTTCCCGCTTATTTCGCTACATTTTCATAAAATCTCCGGATGATCGTCGCACACACCGCACGGCTGGTCGGGTTCTGCGGATTCAGCGTTCTCGGAGCGCTTCCGTTGTCGTTTCCGGTGATGAGTCCAGCTTTCACCGCCCATCCCATCTCTGTCCGGAGTTTCGGATTCACCTTTCCCTGATCCGGAAATTCTGCCATATCGGAGGATGCCTCCAACGTATATCCCCTGTAGGATGCGTAGCGGTACATCATCGTGGCCATCTCTTCCCGGGTGATATCTCTTCCCGGCCCGAACTCTCCTGT
>CANRMH010000133.1 GCA_947631695.1 uncultured Lachnospiraceae bacterium
GCCTTCTGCAGATCCGTCTTGTCCGCCTTCTCCGTCAGAGTCCTCTGTGCCTTTGTCAGGTCACTCGCCGCGGCCGCTACCTGCTTGGGAGCTGCGTCCTTATTCGCCAGAACCTTCTCAGCCTCTGCGATCGCCTCTTTCAATGTCTTCCAGCTGGACGGCGTGTACTTCGTCTCATCCGCATCCGGAATCTCTTTCGCCTCATCGACCGCCGCCTGCAGATCTTCCTTATCCGTCAGCTTCGTGAGGGCTGCCGTCGCTTTCTCCAGCTTCTCAGCCGCTGCATCCAGATCCTTCTGGCTTGAAGTGATCGCTTTTCCAAGCGCGTCCTTCGCCTTTGCAAGTGCGTCCGCATAAGTCTTCCAGCTGGACGGCGTGTAAGCTTCCTCCGCGTCCACTTCGGCATCCACCGCATTTTGCAGGCGGGTGGCGTCTGCATCCTTCACTTCCACGGACGCTTTCACCGTAATCGCCGTGGTGCTGTATAGTTTCTTATTCTTTGCATACCAGGCATGGGACTGATTCTCTCCCATCCACTGATTATAATTTGCGCCAATCGACTGAACAATTCCCGACACTTCATAGGTTCCCGGCGTCTGGGAATTTACCTCGGACAGATCCCATTTCACCGGCAGGTTCGAAGTGCCATATCGATAGCTCAGATTTACCTGTGCCGTCTTCGGCAGAGCTTCCAATATCTTCGCGTCGTCTGCATTTTTGGTCACCTGGGTACTTCCCAGATTCTCAGAAACAGCTGACAGGGCGTCCGCATTTCGGATCGCGTCGTACTGCGCCCGGGTCAGGGAAACCACGCCGCCATGTCTGGTCCCTGCGGTCAGATGGAAATTGCTGTCGTCCATCGTCTGCCAGGGCGCATCCAGATTATCGGATACAAGCGGCACATACCCCTTCATATATCTTCCCTTATAATTCTGTACATCCAGGAGAAGATACCAGCGTCCTTCCTTCTGGTGATCCGGATATGCAACCGGAGCCTCCACGATATTTTTGAAATCCGGCCCCGAGCCGGCTCCCACCTGAATCTCCGTCCATTTTGTTCCGGGTTCCCACCACCGTTTCGCATCTGCAGACTCCACGCGGATTCCGCCTCTTCCTGCGTATATCCGATATGTCTTTCCATTGTTCTGAATAATATCGGCGTCAATGCTGGGATCATTGATCAGGAATCCCCCGTATTCATAGGTCTCCTGG
This sequence comes from uncultured Lachnospiraceae bacterium, assembly GCA_947631695.1. Taxonomy (GTDB): domain Bacteria; phylum Bacillota; class Clostridia; order Lachnospirales; family Lachnospiraceae; genus Claveliimonas. The sequence continues at coordinate 1,213 of CANRMH010000133.1, forward strand.
GTAAAATCTTTGGTAGCTCCCCACATGACGTACCGGATGGAATCGGAGCCGCCCGTGTGATAATAATTGTCATCCGCAAATGCCCGGGAAGTCCAATACACTACAAACGCGCCGTCGCCCTCTCCGTAGTAATCGTCCACCCAGGTCGCCTCCGGAGCCCAGGCCATGCCCAGCTGCGCCTGCGTCACGCCCTCCCGGTTCAACGCCACGTCAAACTGCCGCACTTTGCCCCAGTCAATCAGATCCTTGGACTCCCAGACATTCAGTTTTGTGCTTGCCATATTCTGGTCGGCATTTGCTGAATCAGTATTCGGCCCGCTGGTCCAGCGCAGATCTGTTGCGATAATATACCAAGTCTCTGTCTCCGGGCTGTATGTGAGAAACGCATCCCGGCTTCCCGTCGTGCCTTTATCGGCGGCAAGAATGGCCTGCCCTCCGTTCAGGGGCAGCCAATGCAGGGGATCGTCCCCCTGGGAGATATCCAGATAGATTCTTTCCGGATAACCCTCCTCAGAGCTGTTCACAAAGTGAATCATCAGATACCCGTACAGATCGTCGGGAGCCACTTTCCCAAGCGGCTGAACCGTGACGCTCACCTGATCCGCAGCGGTGAATCCGCGTATCTTCATCGTCGCCGTCATCGTCCCGGTGACCGCCTGTGTTCCTTCCGCCGGCTGCTCCACCCTCGCCGTGATCTTGTCGTCCTCGATCCGAACCGCATCCATATTTGACTCCCACGTCGTCGTCCCATCATAGTCCCACAGCCGGTAAACCGGCTCCGCGATCGTGATGTCTCCAATTTTTTCCACCCTTTCCTTCACAAGATTCTCAAAATAATCCGGATGGAGCTTGGCGTCCTCATCGGACAGCTTCATAATTTCCCCGCCGCTCAGCGCCCTGTCATAGATTCGGACGGTAGAGACAGATCCTTTAAACAGCGGATCAGTGCCGCCCAGGGGAGAACACCCGATCATATTATTCGTCTGTGTTGTGACAGCAGAGAATGTGATATGTTCATCCGTCACCTCTCCTACCTTTTTCCCATCAATATAGAGGGAACTCGTGTGCGTCCCCGCGTCGATCACACAGGTCATCTGATACCAGCGCCCCGTCGCAGGCGACTCCTGCGCCTGACTGACAGAGACGCTCTTATAGCCGCTGCCGTAATAAATGACACTTTGAAGATTGGTATTTGCGCCCAGATACCAGTAACCGCCCCCATTATTTGCAATGCAGCCCATGTATTGGTTTTGTCCCGCTGCAGCGTTGTCCGCCTTGAATTCCATACTGATGGTGGCCGACGTTGCCCCCTTCAGGATGTCGTTTGGAAGGGACACCCAGGTTCCCTTTCGATCCTTGTTCGTTCCCGCTCCGGAAAATACAAGGGCGTTGTCCTCCCATTTCACCTCGCCTTCCGTCTGGTTGATCACGGCGTCTCCCACCGCGCTTCCTTCCGCCTGGTTCTTCACGGTCATTCCGTTTCCCTCGCTCGGTTTCTTCACAAAGGAATAATCCGCCACCAGACCCTCCTGCAAGTCTATCGTTCCCGCCGGCATGATGGTCACTTGAACCTGCTTCGGGACGATCACTCCCCGAACCTTCACATTCGCCGTCAGTTCGCCTGTGATCGGATCCTCCCCCTCCGCCGGCTGCTTCACCGTCGCTGTCACGCCGTCATCCGCAATTTCTATCTCATCCATGTCGGAGGCCCAGGTAATCACACCTCCTTCATCGGGCAGGGCAATCTTCTCATTCATAATCTTGATATCGCCAAGCTTCTCCGCGATCTGTCCGGCAATTCCTGCAAAAGAATCCGCATGGAGCGTACTGTCCGCGTCGGACAGTTTCTCGACTTCTTCGGCCTTCAGCGCTCTGTCGTACACCCGGAAGGTAGATATGGTTCCCTTAAACAGAAAATCATTCGGCCAGGGTGAACGCCCGATCGTATTTCTGGATTGGTTGCTCACCATCGTGAGCGCCATCGCATTTTCTTTCACCTCGCCCACTTTTCTCCCGTCAAAATAGATGGAACAGGTATGGGCATCTGCATCAACCACAGATGTGATCTGATACCACCGATCCGCCTCCGTGGTAGTATTTGTCCTCGCACCGTATTCGTAATTATTGTACTTGACACCCGCGCGCTGCCCGTTGGTCGTCGTAAGCGTCACAAACCAGTAGGTAAGATTGGTATCGTTTCCAATGTTCCACAGGAAATGATTTCGGGACAGGATCGACGCGTCCGCCTTCACCTCGATACTGACGGTCGCCGACGCCTTATTCTGCAAAATATTCTCCGGAAGCAGCACCCAAGTGTCCGCCGGAGAGCCTGACCTGGATTCTCCTCCGGAAAATGTCAGTCCATCTTCTCCCCAGGCTGCCGTGCTTTCATTCTGCACCACCGCGTCGCCA
>CANRMH010000134.1 GCA_947631695.1 uncultured Lachnospiraceae bacterium
TTGTCCGTCAGCTTCTGCAGCTTGTTCTCCAGGTCTTTGATCTCGTCCTCGGAGACATCCTCCGCTTTCAGCTTCTTGAACGCGTCGTTTCCGTCCCTGCGGATATTTCGGATCGCCACCTTCGCCTGCTCCCCTTTTTTCTTTACCTCTTTGGCCAATTCTTTTCTGCGTTCCTCCGTAAGTTCCGGGAAGACCAGCCTCACGACCGTGCCGTCGTTCGTGGGATGGATCCCCAGATCCGACATGTTGATCGCCTTCTCGATTACTTTGACCATATTTCTCTCCCACGGCTGGATCTGGATCATCCTGGCCTCGGGTACCGACACGTTCGCCACCTGCTGAATCGGCGTAGGAGTCCCATAGTAATCCACCAGGATGCGGTTCAGCACGTTCGGATTCGCGCGTCCGGCCCGAATGTTCGCCAGCTCTCCGTCCAGATTCAGCAAAGTTTTTTTCATTTTATCCTCATATACCTGCAGTCTTTCGCTCATTTTTCAAATCCTCCTCTCTTAAACAGTTACCCTGGTGCCGGAAAATTCTCCCGACATCGTCTTCACAATGCTGTTCTCCTCATTCAACCCGAACACCAGCATCGGCAGCTTATTCTCCAGACACAGGATTGACGCGGTCAGATCCACCGCTTTCAGCTGTCTGCCGATCACTTCCTGAATGGAGATCTCGCTGTACTTTTTCGCCTGCGGATTCACCTTCGGATCGCTGTCATAAATTCCGTCAATCGCCTTCGCGAGCAGCATCGCGTCCGCCTCGATCTCGATCGCCCTGAGGACGGCTCCCGTATCCGTCGAAAAATAAGGGTGCCCGGTTCCTCCGGCAAAGAAGATGACTTTCCCCGCTTCCAGGTCTTCCACGGCCCGGTCTTTGGAATACAGACAGGTAAACGATCCGCAGACGAACGGAGTATATACTTCCGTCTTCATACCTGCATAGCGGAAAATATCCGATACATAGATGCAATTCATCACCGTGGCAAGCATTCCGATCTGATCCGCCTTCGTGCGGTCGATGGTCTCACTGGTACGCCCCCGCCAGAAATTTCCGCCTCCGGTCACAATAGCCACCTGAATCCCTTCGTCCGTCAGCCGCTTCACCTGATTCGCAACCTCGAGACAGGTAGCCTCGTCGAACCCGGTCTTTTTCTCCCCGGCAAGAGCCTCTCCGCTCAATTTCAGCAACACTCTCTTCATAAATTCCGCTCCTTACTCATCCTGTATTCACACATGTCACCGTATATTTTATTAAGTATATCACAATTTCCGCAGAAATGGAATATATTCGCTCTCAAACAAGCTCTTTCCGCTCAAAATATTTCATCAGGATATCCGCGCAGTTTTCCAGCCCAAGATCCGACGTGTTCAGGATCATGTGGTAATTATTGACGTCTCCCCACGTTTTTCCGGTATTTTCATAATAATATTCCGCGCGTTCGCGGTCCGTCCGCGAGATCTTGCCGGCCGCCTCCTCGTAGGACAGGCCCTCTTTATCCATAATCCGCCGGATCCGGTCCTCCATGTCCGCACAGATATATATGTTAAACACGTTTCTCTTGTCCTTCAGAATCTCGGACGCACATCTTCCCAGAATAATGCAGGGTTCCCCGGCAAGCTTACGAATCACGTCCACCTCCGACGCGTAGTCGCGTCCGGCGAGTTCCTGCTCCACATCCACCTTATCGTATACCGGAATCTGAAGCCTCTCTGACAGCTGCTGTGCAATCACACTTGCACCCGTTCCATACCGTCTGCTCATTGTAATCACCAGTTTCATGCCCATTCCTCCTTCGTGCATACCGTTTTCCATTATATTATGACCGTACGCAGCCATGTGTCTTCTGTTTGTTAGTCCATTATAGCATTAAACTCAAAAAATTAACATCATAAATTCATATTCTGCTATTTTCCGCAGTTCATAAATCCGCCCCTCTCCCCTGCCTCTTCATTCGGAAATACAGAGCGCAGGCGACAATCAGCGAAATAGTATCCACGATCGGCTGTACCCACATGCAGCCGTAAAGCGGCAGCAGGCTATCCAGCAAATACAGGAGGGGAATATCCAGCAGGCCTTTCCTGAGGACGGAACAGACGAGAGATTCCTTTGCCTTTCCCATCGCCTGGAACTGGATAATCATCGGATAACACACCGACATCATCGGCATGGCCGTAACCATAATGCGAAGGAACACAGCGCTGTAGCGGACCGTCAGCTCGTTGTCGATGAACAGGCCGGCCAATTGCGGGGCAAACAGTTCGTAAATCACAAGACAAAAAACCGAAAACGACAGGGAGACCGCGCACCCCAGCCGGAACGCCTTTTGCCTGCGCGCGTGATTTCCGGAAGCATAGTTGTATGCAAGCAGCGGAAGCAGACCATTCGCCACGCCGATAGAAAAATAAAGCGGAAGCTGATCCAGCTTTTTGATAATTCCAAGCCCCGCGACCGCCTCCGTCGCATAATTTGAAACAAATCTCGCCTGCGCGGCGATCGCCAGAACTGTCAGCGCATACTGTACGGCCGACGGGAAGCCTACGGCCAGGATGTCTTTCATGTGTTTCCCCGTATAGCGCAGATCTCGCGGGCTGATCCGCACTGCGGAAGTTTTCCTCCGTCTGATCAGGCCAATCAGAAAATACGCGGCCGCCGCATAGTTGGAAACGGCGGTCGCAACGCCTGCCCCCGCCGCGCCAAAGCCCAAAAAGCCGGGAAGGACAAAGAAAGGATCCAGGATCATATTCAGGATACCGCCAAACGATACGCCGAACGAAGCTGTGCCGGCGCTGCCCTCCGCCCGTATGAGATTCGCCAGCAAAGTATTTAACACCGTCGCGGGGCCTCCGACAACGACGACCCAGAACGTATAGTTTTCCGCAATCCGAAAAACCTCGTCCTGCGCTCCGCACAGAGTCAGTATCCGGCCCCTGAAGATAAAAAAGAAAACGGAAAAAAAGCATGCGCAGAACAGGCCGTACCAGAAAGACACAGAAGAAATCTGCTTCGCCTCTTCGCCCTGCTTCCTCCCCAGCGCCCTCGCGACCGCACTTGCGCCGCCTACGCCAAACAAATTGGAAATCGCCGTAAGCAGGAGAAACGGAGAGTATCCGATCGTGACGGCGGCCGTCTGGCTCGGTTCGTTCAGAAGTCCGACAAAATACGTGTCCGCCAGATTATAGAGCAGCACGATCATCTGACTGGCGATTGCCGGAACAATCTGCATAAACACCGCTCTTCTAACCGGAATACTCTCAAATATTTCCGTCCTGTCTCTCTTAGCCATCTTCTTTCCTCGAATCTCTGGATCATAGCCGCGCACTGCGCGCGGTTCGCGACGTTCTGGGGTTCGATCGCATGGTCATGATCGTTGCCTTTTAAAATGCCTGCGCCTGCCGCCCAGGCAACCGCCTCCTGTGCAAAATACGATACCTTTTCTGCATCCGGGAAAGCGCTCAGATTCTTCTTTTCCTCCACGCTGTCTTCCCTGTACAGCGCGTACCTGTACAGCATCGTTGCAAGCTGTTCGCGGGT
>CANRMH010000135.1 GCA_947631695.1 uncultured Lachnospiraceae bacterium
TCCTTTTGACGTAACGCCAAAATCCTGTTTTCTCATCCTTAAGACCTCCTTAGATTTATATTTTTCATTTTATATCAGCCCGGTCCGGGCATTCCTGCCGCTTACTCATCCACGCTGTAGTTCGGCGCTTCTTTCGTAATATGAATGTCGTGAGGGTGGCTCTCCTTGAGGGAAGCCGCGGAAATCTTAATAAACTGTCCCTTCGTCTTGAGTTCTTCGATGGTGGGAGTCCCGCAGTAACCCATGCCGGAACGCAGGCCGCCCATCAGCTGGAATACGGTGTCTTCCACCGTTCCCTTGTAGGCGACACGTCCTTCCACGCCTTCCGGAACCAGTTTACGCGCGTCGGTCTGGAAATAACGGTCCTTGCTGCCGTTCTCCATCGCCGCGATCGATCCCATTCCGCGGTACACTTTGTATTTTCTTCCCTGGAAGAGTTCGAAGGTTCCCGGGCTTTCGTCGCAGCCCGCAAAAATGCTTCCCATCATGCATACGTTGGCGCCTGCCGCTATCGCCTTCGTCATATCGCCGGAGTATTTGATCCCGCCGTCGGCAATGATCGGAATTCCGTATTTGTCCGCCGCCTCATAGCAGTCCATCACCGCTGTGATCTGCGGAACGCCAATTCCGGCGACCACGCGCGTCGTACAGATAGATCCCGGCCCGATCCCGACCTTCACGGCGTCCACTCCGGCCCTGATCAGGGCTTCCGTCGCCGCTCCCGTCGCGACATTTCCCGCGATCACCTGCAGATCCGGGAATTTGGACTTCACCATATCCACCGTGCGAAGGACATTCGCGGAATGTCCGTGAGCGGAATCCAGAACCACCACGTCCACCTTTGCATTCACCAGCTCCTGCGCCCTCTCCAGGCAGTTCGCGGTAATGCCGATCGCCGCTCCGCACAGAAGACGTCCCTGGGAATCCTTTGCAGACAGCGGATATTTGATCTGTTTTTCGATATCCTTGATGGTAATCAGACCTTTCAGGTTAAAATCCGCATCCACGATCGGAAGCTTTTCCTTTCTGGCCCTGGCGAGGATCTTCTTCGCTTCCTCCAGGGTGATTCCCTCCTGAGCCGTGATCAGATTCTCCGACGTCATGGATTCTTTTATCTTTTTCGTAAAATCTTCTTCAAACTTCAAGTCGCGGTTGGTGATGATTCCAACCAGTTTTCTCCCCTCCGTAATCGGAACGCCGGAAATTCGGAATTTCGCCATCAGCTCGTTCGCGTCGGCCAGAGTATGTTCCGGTGACAGATAAAAAGGATCCGTGATCACTCCGTTCTCGGAACGTTTTACCTTGTCAACCTCCTCCGCCTGCTGCTGGATCGACATATTTTTATGGATTACGCCGATCCCGCCCTGACGGGCCATCGCAATCGCCATTCGATGTTCGGTGACGGTGTCCATGCCGGCGCTCATCATCGGAATGTTCAATCTGATCGTCTTCGTCAGGCTGGTCGACAGATCAACCTGGTTCGGAATTACCTGTGAATAAGCAGGAACCAGCAGTACATCGTCAAACGTAATTCCTTCTCCAATAATCTTACCCATGATTTTATCCTCGCTTTCCATTGTCTTTTCACACGTGGTTTGAACTTTATAATACAAACAACGGCAACCGCTTGTCAATTGTTTTCGCATATTTTCTTTTTCTGCGAAAAAATCTCCCTTTCATTGTCCATTGTAACATATTTTTATAAAAAAAGGAAACTCCCCGTCAAAAAGGAGTTTCCTTTCTTATTTTTCTGTTACATCATGCCCATTCCGGCTCCTCCGGCCGGCATCGCCGGGGTGTCCTCTTTAATGTTCGCTACCACGGACTCTGTGGTCAGAAGCGTGGACGCTACGCTTGTCGCGTTCTGCAGGGCACTCCTCGTCACTTTTGCAGGATCAAGGATTCCCTCTTTCACCATATCTACATATTCTTCCTTGTATGCGTCAAATCCGATTCCTGGCTCGCGCTCTTTTACTTTGCTGATAATAACGGAGCCTTCCAGTCCTGCGTTCGCAGCAATGTGGAACAGCGGGGATTCCAGGGCTTTCAGGATGATCTTTGCTCCCGTCTTCTCATCGCCTTCCAGAGTGTCGATCAGTTTTACCACCTCTTTGGAAGCGTGAATATATGCGGAACCGCCTCCCGCGATAATTCCCTCCTCCACTGCCGCTCTGGTCGCCGCCAGCGCGTCCTCCATGCGGAGTTTCGCTTCCTTCATCTCAGTCTCGGTCGCAGCTCCCACGCGGATCACCGCCACGCCGCCTGCAAGCTTCGCAAGTCTCTCCTGCAGCTTCTCTCTGTCAAAGTCGGACGTCGTCTCCTCGATCTGTTTCTTGATCTGATTGATCCGGGCGTTGATCGCGTCTTTCTCGCCCATGCCGTCCACGATCACGGTATTTTCTTTCTGGACTTTTACGGATTTCGCGCGTCCGAGCTGATCCAGAGTCGTCTCCTTCAGATCCAGGCCGAGTTCGTCGGAGATCACCTGGCCGCCTGTCAGGATCGCGATATCCTCGAGCATCGCTTTCCTCCTGTCGCCATATCCCGGAGCCTTCACAGCTACAACATTGAAGGTTCCGCGAAGCTTATTCACGATGAGGGTTGTGAGCGCTTCGCCTTCCACATCCTCCGCCACGATCAGAAGTCTGGCGCCCGCCTGTACGACCTGCTCCAGAAGCGGAAGCAATTCCTGAATGTTGGAGATCTTCTTGTCTGTGATCAGAATATACGGATCTTCAAGATTTGCCTCCATCTTATCCATATCCGTGGCCATATATGCGGATACATATCCGCGGTCAAACTGCATACCTTCCACGAGATCCAGCTCCGTATGCATCGTCTTGGATTCCTCGATGGTGATCACTCCGTCGTTGGATACTTTCTCCATCGCGTCCGCAACCATTTCCCCTACGCTGTCGTCGCCGGAGGAAACCGCCGCAACTCTTGCGATCTGCTGTTTGTCCGTCACCTTGCTGGACATCTCCCTGATCGCCTCCACGGTAACTTCCGTCGCCTTTTTCATTCCCTTGCGGAGAACGATCGGGTTCGCTCCGGCTGCCAGGTTCTTCATTCCTTCGTTTACCATCGCCTGCGCAAGCACGGTGGCCGTCGTCGTTCCGTCTCCGGCAACGTCGTTCGTCTTGGACGCCACCTCGCGGATCAGCTGTGCGCCCATATTTTCAAACGCGTCTTCCAGTTCGATCTCCTTTGCGATCGTCACGCCGTCATTCGTGATCAGCGGAGCGCCGAACGACTTGTCAAGCACTACGTTCCGTCCCTTTGGTCCCAGCGTCACTCTCACCGTATTTGCCAGCTGATTTACGCCTGACTCCAATGCGGCTCTGGCCTCGTCTCCATATTTAATTTCCTTTGCCATGATAACATTCCTCCTAATATTTCTCTATTCTCCAATATTTCTTTTTTCACGTTTCGCTTATACTGTTTATCCTTATCTTCCGGAAGTTACTCCACAA
>CANRMH010000136.1 GCA_947631695.1 uncultured Lachnospiraceae bacterium
CAAATCCCTCGTAGGTACCCTGCTTCTTCAATTCCGCCGCGGCGACGCCGCTCGCCGTCCCGTTCGCCTCATTGTCGCCGAACGCCGCGCTGACTGCGTCTGAATTATAATAGCACTTGCTCACCGCTCCGGCGCGGTTCCAGCCCACAGCGCCGCCCACGAGGCCGGTACCCGTGACATTCCCCGTACTGTAGCAGAAGGTCACCGGGCTGTTTCCGTCGATTCCGCCCACGATCCCGCCTGCTGACATATTCGCGGCAATATCCCCGCGGTTATAGCCATTCGTCACCGCACCTAAACTCATATATCCGACCAGTCCGCCGCAGATCGTCTGGTTGGAACTCCCATCCAGCCTGCCGGTGTTCCAGGACAGGGAAACCTGTCCGCCGCCGCTGACGGTCCCAACGATTCCGCCGGCCCATCCGTCATATCCGGCAGCTGTGATCAGCGCGCTGTTTGCGCACCCTGTGACCCTGCCGCCCGCCAGCTCGCCGGTGATCCCGCCGATGCGATAGTTTCCGCTCACGGCCCCACTCACCGTACAGTTCTCAATCGTCCCGGTGCAGAACCCAGCGATCCCGCCGACCCAGGTATTTCCGGAGACGGAGACATCCGTCAGCTTCACGTTCCGCACAGTTCCGCCGTCGACTGACCCGAACAGTCCCTGATAATCCGAGCCTGCCGAGGTCAAAGTCAGATTGGAAATCCCGTGTCCCTGTCCGTCAAATGTCCCACGGAAAGGATGGGCGGAGGTTCCGATCACCGTAAACCCGCTTCCCTGCAAGTTCACATCCCCTCCCAGAACAACCTTCCGGCCTGCATAGTCCGTACCCGCGTTCACCTGCGCCGCAAAGTTCTGCAGATCCGCCGCGCTTTGGATCACCAGCGCGGGATCATCCGCCGCCAGTCCCGTCAGCGGAAGCCCGCTCACGGTCAGGAGCAGCGCCAGCGTAAAACTGAGTATTCGTGCTGCAAATTTTTTCATCCTCTTATCCCTCCTGTGATTTTCATATCTGACCTCTGTAAAATATCAAAGCCTGCAAGACGCTTTTGATAACTATTATAAATGTGGAAAAAAACAGAGTGAATTTACAAAAACAGCCTATTGTAAACAGTTTCTCATTTTTATATAATTGTAAAGGAAGGAGGACGGAACACTCATGCTGACCATTATCAATGTAAAAGAAACCCTGGCTGACGCCCTGATCAGGCTTTCGGCTGCAAAGCCAATTTCCAGGATCACTGTTCAGGATATCGTGGATGAATGCAACACGTCCAGACGCACGTTTTACAATCACTTTCACGATAAATATGAATTGATCAACTGGATCTATGAATCAAAGACAAACAAGATTCTTGATCATTTGAACCGCACGAAAAGTTTTGAAGAATGCCTGATAGAAATTTATACCGTTTTTTTAACATATAAAAATTTCTTTCTGAACGCAAGCGCCATCGCCGGTCAAAATTCCTTTGCCGATTTCTTTTATACTCACACGAAAGAGTATTTTATCAGCTATATTACCGATCATTACGGCAGGGAAGCCCTGACAGAAGAGCTGCTGTATTCCATCGAATTTAACGCCTCCGGACAGGTATTCCTGTGTCTGAAATGGATCCGCGACGGAATGACCGTTCCCGTGGAAACAATGGCAAGGTACAATATCGAGAATGTTCCGAGCTCTCTGAAGAAATTTCTTGATATCCATTGAGGCGGCCAAAAATCGGCCGCCTCGTTAGGTCCGAAAAAGCATGAAAGCGGCCTGCATCATTCGGGTAAAAAATACGAGATACACTTTTTTCAGTTTAGTATAACGCAATATTTTTTATACTCATATTGACACAATGTCAAAATAATGCTATCCTGATTATGCTGACACAGCGTCAGAACGCATTAAAAAAGGGAGGTACAGAAACCGCGAAGAAAAAATAAGGAGGATACAAAATGCCAAAAGGATCGCCGGAGCTGACGGAGGCCCGCAGGGAAGAAATCATCAACGCCTGCGAAACTCTCTATCAGACGATGAGCTTTAAGGAAATCACCATGGGGGAGATCGGGAACGTCACCAGCTTTACCCGGACTTCCATTTACAACTACTTCCGGACAAAGGAAGAAATCTTTCTGGCCCTGCTCAGGCGGGAGTACGAACTGTGGATCGCCTCGCTGAAAAAGGCAATGGGGAGGGCCGAGACAATGACAAAGGATGAATTTGCCGATATGATGGCCCGCTCTTTGGAGGAGCGCGCGCAGCTTCTGAAAATCTTGTCCATGAACCACTATGATATGGAAACCGGCAGCCGCCCGGAACATCTGGCGGCGTTCAAGGTTGTGTACGGCGAGTCCATCCGCACCGTGACGTACGGCCTTGATAAATATTTTCCGGATATGACGGTTTCCGGGAAACAGGATTTTATTTACACGTTCTTCCCGTTTATGTTTGGCATCTATCCCTACACCTACATCACTGAAAAACAGCGGACGGCCATGGAGGAAGCGGGCGTCAATTATGTGTTTATGTCGATTTACGAGATCACCTATAACTGCGTGAGAAAGCTGTTAGGAAGTTGTTAGGCGGCCGGAATTAATACAGGAAACGTAATTTAAGGATCATTTAAGCAAGAATACTTATGGGACCGCTGATGTTCCATAAGGGACAGGAGGGAAATCAAAATGGAAAAAATTACACAGACAGCAGGCAGAAATCAGCTTGGCGGCTTCGCGCCGGATTTCGCCCATTTTAACGACGACATTCTTTTTGGCGAGAACTGGAACAATCAGGATATCGACTTAAAGACCCGGTGCATCATCACTGTGGTGGCGCTGATGTCCTCCGGGATCACGGATTCCTCGCTGACCTTCCACCTGGAAAACGCAAAAGCCCACGGCGTGACAAAAGCGGAGATCGCCGCCATCATAACCCACGTCGGCTTCTACGCCGGCTGGCCAAAGGCGTGGGCGGTGTTCCGCCTGGCGAAAGATGTGTGGAATGAGGCGCAGCCGGAACTGACGGAGAAGGACAAATATCAGAATACGATCCTTTTCCCCATCGGCGCCCCAAACGACGGCTTTAAGCAGTTTTTCACCGGACAGAGCTATCTCGCCCCGGTGTCGGGAGAACAGGTGGGCATTTTCAACGTGACCTTCGAGCCGGGCTGCCGGAACAACTGGCACATCCACCGCGCCGACAAGGGCGGCGGACAGATCCTGATCTGCGTCGGCGGGCGCGGGTACTATCAGGAGTGGGGCCGGGAACCCGTGGAGATGAAACCGGGAGACTGTATCAATATCCCCGCGGGCGTCAAGCACTGGCACGGCGCC
>CANRMH010000137.1 GCA_947631695.1 uncultured Lachnospiraceae bacterium
AGGCCAGGCTCGCGCGGTTCACACAGGAGGTATTTCTGGCGGATCTCGATAAGGATATCATAGATTTCGTGCCGAATTTTGATGAGACGGAGAAGGAGCCGGAGGTGCTTCCGGTAAGGGTCCCGAACCTTCTGGTCAACGGCGCGGAGGGGATCGCGGTGGGAATGGCCACCAGTATCCCGACCCACAACCTGAGCGAGGTCATTGACGCCGTTAAGGCATATATAAAGAACAACGATATCAGCACAAGACGCCTTATGAAGTATGTGCAGGGCCCTGATTTCCCGACCGGCGGGATCGTGGTGAACAAGGACGAGCTTCCCGAAATCTACGAGACAGGCTCGGGGAAAATAAAAATACGCGGCAGAGTAGAGGTGGAGGAAGAAAAGGGAGGAAGGAAACGCCTGGTAATCACAGAGATCCCATATACGATGATCGGGGCGGGCATCGGCAAATTCCTCAATGACGTCTGCAGTCTGGTCGAGACAAAAAAGACGTCGGATATCGTGGATATCTCCAATCAATCCTCCAAAGAAGGGATCCGCATCGTCATAGAGCTGAAAAAGGGCGCGGATGTGGAAAACCTCATCAATATGCTCTACAAAAAGACCCGCCTTGAAGATACGTTCGGGGTGAATATGCTGGCCGTGGCCGACGGGCGGCCGGAGACGATGGGCCTCAAGAGGATCATAGAACACCACGTGGATTTTCAGTTTAATCTGACCACAAGAAAATATCAGACTCTGCTGAAGAAGGAACAGGACAGGAAAGAGATTCAGGAAGGTCTGATAAAGGCCTGCGACGTGATCGACCTGATCATTGAGATCCTGAGAGGGAGCAGGTCCGTCAGGGACGCGAAGGCCTGCCTGACCGGCGGCGTCACCGACAATATTAAATTCAGGTCCGCTATTTCCAGAAAGATGGCCGCGATGCTGCGCTTTACGGAGCGCCAGGCGGAGGCGATCCTCGAGATGCGGCTCTATAAGCTGATCGGCCTCGAGATCGAAGCGCTTCAGAGAGAGCATGACGAGACGCTGAAGAACATTGAAAAGTATGAAGATATTTTGAATAATTATGATTCCATGGTGGAAGTGATCATTGAGGAACTGGACAGGTATCAGAAGAGTTTCGGCAGAAAGCGCCGGACGGCGATAGAAAATGCAGAGGAAGCGGTATTTGAGGAAAAGAAGGTCGAGGAACAGGAAGTAGTGTTCCTGATGGACCGTTTCGGATACGCAAAGACCATCGACCCCGCCCTGTACGAGCGCAACCGCGAGGCGGCCGACAGTGAGAGCAGGTGTGTCTTAAGCTGTATGAATACGGGGAAACTGTGCCTGTTCACGAATACAGGAAAGATGCACCAGGTCAAAGTCCAGGAGCTTCCGTTCGGCAAGTTCAGGGATAAGGGAATACCGATCGACAATGTAAGCAATTACGACAGCTCCGTGGAGGAGGTCGTTTATATCTGCGATATGGAACAGATGCGCAATTCCCATTTGCTGTTTGCGACGAGGCAGGGGATGGTCAAGCAGGTGGCGGGAAGCGAGTTCCGGGTGGCGAAGAGAACCATTGCGGCGACAAAGCTGCAGGAGAACGATGAACTGATCAGCGTACAGGTGGTCACCGACAGCAGAAATGTCGTTCTGCAGACGAAAGACGGGTATTTCCTCCGCTATCCCGCGTCGGAAATTTCCGAAAAGAAAAAGGGAGCGGTCGGCGTTCGGGGCATTCGGCTGCGCAAAGGGGACGAGCTGGAACGGGTGTATCTGTTCGAGGAAGCGAAAAAAAAGTCAGCTTTCGGGGGAGAGAAGTGACCCTGAACCGGCTCAAACAGGGAAAGAGAGACACACAAGGGGTCAAAAACCGGGGATAATGTTCCGGATCTTGCATGTCCTGCATATGATAAAAGAAAAAAGTGATGAATCATGAACAGAACATGTAATAGATGGAACAATGAGGCAAGGGAATATCTGGACGCGTACGATTGTATTTTGGACGAGATGATCCGCGCAATGACAGGAGCGAAGCTGACGGACAGCATTTCCCGCAATTTTATCGTGCAGATGATCCCTCATCACCGGGCTGCGATCGAGATGTCGGAAAATATCCTGAACTATACGGACGATCTGGCCTTGCGCGAGATCGCCGAACAGATCATAAAAGAACAGACGAAGAGCATTGCAGATATGCAAAGCATCCAATGCTCCTGCGGGCGGTGGCGCAATTCCTGCCGCGAGCTGCGCTCGTTTGAGGACCGGATGAAGAAGATCATGCGGGTAATGTTTGAACGCATGAAGAACGCATGCGCAGGCAGCTGTGTTTCCGTTGATTTTATGAGGGAGATGATCCCACATCATATGGGAGCCGTGGAAATGTCGCAGACGGCTCTGGAATACAGGATCTGTCCGGGACTGCAGCCTATCCTGCGCGCGATCATCACGTCGCAGAAACGCGGGATCAGGCAGATGGAGTGCCTGCTTGCGCACTATGGATGCGGCCGATAAAAAAAGAAAGGAAGAAGAGGATGAAGACAGCGCTGACGATTGCCGCAAGCGATTCCAGCGGAGGCGCCGGAATACAGGCGGATATTAAGACGATGATCGCCAACGGGGTGTACGCCATGAGCGCGGTGACCGCCCTGACGGCTCAGAATACCACAGGGGTGACCGGGATTATGGAAGTGACGCCGGATTTTCTGGCAAAGCAGCTGGATGCTGTTTTTACGGATATCCGCCCGGATGCGGTCAAAATCGGGATGGTTCCTTCCGATTCGCTGGTTTTTGTGATTGCGGAAAAATTAAAGCAGTATCGCGCCGAAAATATCGTCGTAGATCCGGTGATGACGGCGACCAGCGGAGCGAGGCTGATCAGCGGCGGCGCGGCGCTGGCCCTGAAGGAAGCGCTGCTGCCCATGACATGTGTGCTGACGCCCAATATTCCGGAGGCCGAAGCGCTGTCGGGAATGAAGATCGAGACGGAGCGGGATATGGCCCGCGCGTCGGAGGAGATTGGACGGACCTATGGCTGCGCCGTGCTGTGCAAGGGAGGGCATCAGGTCAGCGACGCCAACGACGTTCTGTACAGGGAGGGCCGCTTCAGGTGGTTTTTCGGCAGGCGGATCCCGAATCCGAATACGCATGGGACGGGATGTACGCTCTCCAGCGCGATCGCATCCAATCTGGCCAGAGGGTATGACCTGGACACCTCCGTGGAGCGGGCCAAAGACTATATTTCCGG
>CANRMH010000138.1 GCA_947631695.1 uncultured Lachnospiraceae bacterium
TGATAATATCCGCGTCAATTCCCACTCCCCAGCGGATCCGGCCCTGGCAGAGTATCCCCACATAAGCGACCGCCTTCGATGAGGACCCCCTGGTCAGGGAGTGTTCCTCGTAGAAGGAAAGCTCGTAACTGATGTTAAAATACTGTTTGATCGCATTGCTCACCGCGTCCAGACGCCCGTTGCCGGACGCCGTGACCACTCTCTGGTCGTCCCCGTGCTGAATGGTCGCATCCGCGATAATGCCGTTCGCCTGTTTAAAATGACACTCCTCAATGGAGAAAACGCTCTTGGCATTTACATAGTTGTCGATAAAGATCCGGTATACCTTCTCGGGCTCCAGCTCGCTGTGCGTGCGGTCCGAGACGCTTTTCACAAGATATCCGACTTCCTCCCTCATCTTCTCCGGGAGATTGATCCCATAGTTCTGCTTCAGGATATAGTTCACGCCGCCTTTCCCAGACTGGCTGTTGATCCGGATCACATCCGAATCATATTTTCTCCCAACGTCCTGCGGATCAATGGGCAGATACGGAACCGTCCATGTATCGCATTTCTTTTCCTCTCTCCACGCCATCCCTTTCGCGATCGCGTCCTGATGGGATCCGGAAAAAGCGGTAAATACCAGATCGCCCGCGTAGGGCTGGCGGGGATCCACGTGCATCCCGGTCAGGCGCTCATAGGTCGCCCGGATCTCGGACATATTGGAAAAATCCAGCCCCGGATCCACGCCGTGGGAGAACATGTTCATGCCGAGCGTGATAATGTCCACATTGCCGGTCCGCTCCCCGTTCCCGAAAAGCGTACCCTCGATCCGGTCGGCTCCCGCGAGAACGCCAAGCTCCGCCGTCGCTACGCCGCAGCCGCGGTCATTGTGCGGATGCAGGCAGAGAACCACATTTTCTCTGTATTTCAGATGCTTATGCACATACTCCAGCTGGGTTGCAAACACATGCGGCATCGCGTTCTCCACCGTTGTCGGGATATTGATGATCGCTTTCTTCTCAGCGGTAGGCTTCCAGACGTCGAGTACGGCGTTGCACACTTCCACCGCATACTCCACCTCGGTTCCCGGGAAACTCTCCGGGCTGTACTGGAAGGTAAAGTTCCCCTCCGTCTCGTCGGCGAGCTGCTTCAGCAAAACGGCGCCGTCGACCGCGATCTTCTTGATCTCTTCCTTGCTCTTTTTAAATACCTGTTCCCTCTGCGCCACGGAGGTGGAATTGTAGAGGTGAACGACCGCGTGCGGCGCTCCCTTCACGGCCTCGAAAGTTTTCCGGATAATATGCTCCCTCGCCTGGGTCAGCACCTGCACGGTCACATCATCCGGGATCATGTCTCTCTCGATCAGCGTGCGCATGAACCGGTATTCGGTCTCGGAAGCCGCGGGGAATCCCACCTCGATTTCCTTAAAACCGATCTTTACCAGCAGCTGGAAAAATTCAAGCTTTTCCTCAAGGCTCATCGGTTCGATAAGCGCCTGATTTCCGTCGCGCAGATCCACGCTGCACCAGATCGGCGGTTTCTCGATCGATTCTTTTTTTACCCAGTCGTATGTCGCCTCCGGCGGCATAAAATATTGTTTTTCGTATTTCGTAAAATTCTTCATCGCCTGATATCTCCTTCTTACATTTGTGAAACAAGATGAATATTTATCAAATTTATTGTCTTTTTTTATTCTTCCTTATCCTATCATATGATAACAGAAAAAAGAAGTGACAAATTTAATCATTTTTATTGATCTATTTTGTTCTCTCTTTTAAAATTGAAGGAAGAAACGATCCGCAATATTTTTCCAGCACCACTTCCAGCTGCGGAGTCCTGCAAAGTGGGAGGTTACAATTTTCCATTCGCCTATTATTTCACCGTTCAGCCGATAGAGGATCCGCCCCGCTTCCTTTCCCTTTTTCACAGGAGCATGTTCCTGTTCCTCCACTTCCACGCTCCTTGTGACTGTCTCGGAATCCGACAGCAGAACATTCCACTTCTCCGGAGCATCCCTGATCTCCAGCCCGACCGTTGATTTTCCGCTTAAAGCTCCCCCGTCCGGAATCCCTTTTGTCACCGGGAGATCCGAAAGTTCCGTCTCCTGCCAGACATTTTGATAATGGTAATGTTCCAGCCCATAATTCATCAGCTTTTTGGTGTCCGACCATTTATAGCTTTTGTTGTTCGGCCATCCGCACGCGAGAAGCGCGACGATAAACGTTCTGTCGTCCCGCCTGAGCGCTCCCACATAACAATATCCCGCATCGCCGGTAAACCCCGTCTTTCCTGACAGCGCTCCGTCCATCATTCCGAGAAACGCGTTATGATTACTGCAGGTAAAGCTTCTTGCGCCTGTCTCATCGGAAAACGTGTGCGTCTGCGTCTGTGTAATCTTCAAAAATTCTTCTTTCTTTTCCGAATCCCGGATACAGTACTTCATGACGGAGGCGAGATCTGCGGCCGTCGTGGAATGGACTCCCTCCTCATCCTGCGCGTCCAGGCCGTTCGGCGTTATGTAATGCGTATGCCTGCAACCGATTTCGCGCGCCTTCTCATTCATCATCCGGGCGAATTCTTCCACCGATCCGCCGATATGTTCCGCGACCGCAACCGCGGTATCGTTGTGTGATTCCAGCATAAGAGAATAAAGCAGATCTTCCAGGCGGTAGGTCTCCGACGCGCGCATTCCGAGGTTTACCTTCGGCTGCCTGGCGGCAAGCTCCGACACTTTCACGGAATCTTCCGGATTTCCTTTCTCAAGCGCCAGGATGCACGTCATGATTTTGGTCGTGCTTGCCATTGGCCGCACGGCGTCCGCCTCTTTTCCAAATAAAACACGCCCGCTTTCAGCGTCCATAAGAACCGCCGACCGGGCGTACAAATCTGTCAGTTCTTCCGGAGTCTCTTCCACAGCATTGGCTTTCCCCGGAAGGAACCACACAGATAAAAGGATCGCGGCTGCGATCACGACAGAAATTTTTCTCATTTTTACAGCACCACTTTTTTCATGTTACTGTAATCTATGTATCCGTCTCGGATACTATGTAATATTTCTCGCTCAGACGTTTAGTTTTAGCTGAACTTCCTCCTCGGCTTCGGACTTGAACGTCTCCATCTGCTCCGGGTTGAGTCCGGGCAGATCGTCCAGCGACTGCAGACTGAACCGGCGCAGGAATTCCTCCGTAGTTCCAAACAGGATCGGCCTTCCGGGCGCGTCCATCCGTCCCAGTTCGCAGACCAGAT
>CANRMH010000139.1 GCA_947631695.1 uncultured Lachnospiraceae bacterium
TCTCACTGGTGATCCCCGTTTATAATGTAGAGGGGCAATATCTTGAGGAATGCCTGGATTCGATCCTGGGACAGACTTATCAGAATTTTGAGATCTGCATAGCGGACGATTGCTCCACAAGGCAGGATACGCTTGATACGCTGGATCGATACGAGAGGATGGACGACAGGATCAAAGTCGTTCACAGAAAGGAAAACGGCCATATTTCCCGGGCGACGAACTCGGCGCTTGAGATGGCGTCCGGAGAGTTTGTGGGACTGATCGACAATGATGATCTGCTTTGCAAGAACGCCCTGTATGAAGTGGTGAAGGCGCTGAACGAGGACCGCAGCATCGACTTCGTCTATACGGACGAGGACAAACTGGAGACGGACGGGAAGTTTTGCGAACCCCATTTCAAACCGGATTTTGCGATGGATAATTTTCTCGCGCTGAACTATATCTGCCATTTCAGCGTGATCCGCAAACGCATTCTGGACATTGTCGGCGGCTTTCGGACGGGATTCGAGGGCGCGCAGGATTACGATCTGTTCCTGAGGGTCCTGGATCAGACCGACAGGGTCCGCCATATTCCGAAGGTGCTGTACCGGTGGAGAAAAATCCCGGGTTCTACCGCGGAGAACAGCGCGTTCAAAAGCTATGCCGCAGACGCGGGGGTTAAGGCTCTGGAGGACTATCTGTCGAGAAATAACATAAAGGCTTCCGTGAACTGTCAGGTGGGAACCGTGTACTGCGTATCCTATGCGGAGACGGAGGAACCGGTCGTGGATGTTGTGATCCCTTACAGCGGAAACCGGGGAAAACTGGAGGCCTGCGTTAATTTCCTTATGACGGCCTGCTACTATCCGAATTTTCATATTGTTGTTCTGGCCCGGCCGGGTATGGAAAAGACGGATCTCTTCGGGTTCGGCAAACTTACGGAAATAAACTGGATAAAGGGGATAAAAGCCTTTAACCGGTACGCCAAGAAAAGCAGGGCCGACTGCTTCCTGTTCTGGGACGAGGAGAATACCACGCTGGATCCGGACTGGATGAAAAAAATGGTGGCCTACGCGGCCAGACAGGAGTTCGGCGCGGTGGGCTGCAATGTGATGAGCCTGCGGACAAATCATTTCGCTTCGGGGCTTGTCATCGCCGACAGGACAAGGGCCATATTTGTGAGAAAAAATTATATCGGTATGGGATATTCCCCGGTGAACCGGAGCCTGGTCGGAGAGAGCGGATACTTTGTCAGCCGCAGGCATTTTGTGGAGGCAGGCGGATTTGACGGCAGGCTTTCGGGCGCTGCGGTTCACTTCGATCTCCAGATAAGGCTCGGCAGGAAATACAGAAACATTGTGGCCGCTCAGCTCTACTACCTGCAGAAACGGGAGATCCCCTGGGAGAAAGAACTTCCGGAGATGGACTGCATGAAGGATTTTGAGAAAGATCCGTACTATAATCCGAATCTTTCGGGGAGGATCGCGTATCAGCTGGATTCTGCGAAGGAAGGCAGGGCGCGTACAGAATAGGATCAGATCATGGAAAAAAGAAAAGAGGATGAAAAATGGGAAAAATATATGTAGAGACATGTCATATCGAGGGACTTAAGGTCATCACTCCCGCCGTCTTCGGCGACGAGAGGGGATACTTCATGGAGACCTATAATTACAGGGATTATAAAGCCGCAGGCATTGATATGGAATTTGTGCAGGACAACCAGTCCAGTTCCAAAAGAGGCGTGCTGCGCGGACTGCATTTCCAGATCCGCTATCCGCAGGACAAGCTGGTGCGCGTGGTCAGCGGGGAGGTCTTTGACGTAGCGGTTGATCTGAGAGAGGGGTCCGACACGTACGGACAGTGGTACGGGGTGGTTCTCTCCGCGGAGAATAAAAAACAGTTCTTTATTCCGAAAAATTTCGCGCACGGATTTCTGGTGTTGTCGGAGTCGGCGGAATTTGCGTACAAATGCACCGATTTTTATCATCCCGACGACGAGGGAGGACTGGCCTGGAACGATCCGGATATCGGGATCGAATGGCCGGTTCCGGAGGGATTTAAGCTTACAATTTCTGAGAAAGATCAGAAGTGGGGCGGATTGAAAGAATTGAGATAGCAGGAGGAATTTTTGTGTCGACTTATGTACAAAATTTTATGAAGTTCCGCCCGCTTTTGGGGGAACTGGTAGCCAGGGATATCAAGATCAAATACCGGCGTTCGGTGCTGGGAGTATTCTGGACGCTGCTGAATCCGCTTTGCATGATGGTGGTCCTGGCGGTCGTGTATTCAAATCTGTTTAAATTTGCGGTGGATAATTTCCCGCTCTATCTGCTCAGCGGCCAGGTGGTCTTCAACTTCTTCTCGGAGTCCACGACGGCCTCCATGAGCGCGATCGTGGGGAACGCGTCCCTGATCAAAAAGGTATATATGCCGAAGTATCTCTTTGTATTGTCCAGGGTGATCTCCAGCGCGATCAATCTGGGGGCGTCCTACTGCGCGCTGATCGTGGTGATGGTCGCGACGAGGGCGGAGCTTCACTGGACGGTTCTTTTGTCCTGGGTTCCGCTGCTTCTGCTGATCGTCTTTTCCGTCGGCGTCGGGCTGATGCTTGCGGCTCTGACCGTCAAGTTCCGGGATGTGATGCATCTGTACTCCGTTTTTATCACGGCGCTGATGTATCTGACTCCGGTGATCTATCCGATGAACATCCTTCCGGGGTGGCTCTACAAAATTGTAATGGCCAATCCGGTCACGAATATGGTGATGATGTTCCGAGACACGGTAATGTACAATTCCCTTCCGGGGATCAGGAATATTGTGATTGCCGTGATTGAGGCGTGCATTATGATGGCGATCGGCATGCGTGTCTTTTATAAGAATCAGGATGAATTTATTCTAAATATTTAGGAGCAGGACAGATGGCACAAGAGCATATGATAGAAGTGAACAATGTATCGATGAAGTTTAATCTCGCTTCGGAGAAACTGGACAGTTTCAAGGAGTTTGTCATAAAGACGCTGAAACGGCAGATCACGTACGATGAGTTCTGGGCGCTGAACGATATCTCCTTTTCGGTGAAGAGGGGGGACGCCCTGGGACTGATCGGACTGAACGGCTCCGGCAAAAGTACGATGCTGAAAGTGATCGCCGGGGTTTTGAAGCCCACGAAAGGGAGTGTGACCGTGAGAGGGACGGTGGCGCCGCTGATCGAGCTGGGAGCGGGTTTTGACATGGATCTGACG
>CANRMH010000140.1 GCA_947631695.1 uncultured Lachnospiraceae bacterium
GAAGCCAAGAAGGCTCTGGCCTGGGTTGTGAAGAATGAGATCGTTCAGGGTGAAGGCGGCACGACGCTTCTGAACCCGCAGGGGAAGGTAAACCGCGCGGTAGCAGCGACCTTCTTCAGCAGACTCCTGAAGAACGTAGTGGAGGCGCAGTAGACTGCCCTCTCCCGTACAGGAAGATTAAAAACTTTATGTAAGATAAAGTGAAGTACAAAAAACTACCGTCAGCCATCCGGCTGGCGGTAGTTTTTTGTATCTTACAAGATATTACTCACTCCTCGTCAAAATCTTCTTCATTGATATAGAGGCCCTCAAAATCTCCCCACTTGGGTTTCCTGTGTTTCTGCAAAAATCGCTTAACGGGATTCCAGAAACGGTCTTCTTCATTTAGCATCTGATTTCCCATCTCCTGACATGTGATCCAATCGGGTTCTTTCTCATCATATGAAAATAGATCGCTTTTATCCTCGCTCTCTTTATTAGCCGGTTCTTCGTTTTCAATTGACTGCAGATTGTCCATGATCATCTTCAAACTATAGTTATCCTCCATTGTCTCCTTATGCAGCATAAAGACCATTTTAATGCATTGTATATTTTGATAATCCGTATGCTGCACAAAAAATTCCGTGAGTTTATGGAACGCCCCTCTGATATTCCGCCTCCATTTCGGGCAGTAACAGAAAAAATATTTTCCTTCTCCCCTGAAAATATATTCCGGCTCAAGGACCAGCGCATCCGCGTCCAGCAGATAATTATTTATTTTTTCTACCACGTTCTTTATTTGCGCAATGCATTGTTTGATTTCTCCGGGCGTAATCTGACTGTTGTCAAAAATACTTTTTATGCTCGTCTTCCCGCTGACGTCATACTCATAAACGCTGGCGTTGTCCAGGCCCTTTCCGCGCACCTCCAGAAGCCCTTCGATTTCATTCTCTTTCAGCATTTTCATCTGATAATCTTCTATGTAGGGTTCTTCCGCCCTTAAGATCAAGAGCGACTGACTTAGTTTTCTCTTAAAAGTTCCCGTCACGGGCATTTCGCTTTGTATCTCCATTTTTTACTCTCCCTGTACTGATTTTAAGCCGGATTCCAGGCTCCTTATACTTCGAATATATTCTTCCGGTTCTGTCACTTTTGCCGACTGCGCGATGGCGATCTTCATTCCTCTGTGCTTCGCGCGAACTTCTATGCACACTTCCGTTTCTTTCACCTCCGCCCTCGCGTCCGAAGCGCGAAACAGGATACACTTATTTTCCGCTCTGTCATAAAAAATCCGCTCTATCGCTTCAGCCGTTACTTTTTCCTTTTCTCTGGCCTTCGCACTTCCCACAACCACCGCTTCGTACGCGCAGCCATTCAGTATATTCTTGTCATGATAGTAGAAAACCGCTAAAACGCTAAAGAAAAATACCATTCCTATTATGGGCGCAACATATACGGCCTCCACCGTCATGCTGCCCTTCCATCTCTTCGACATCCCGTCACACTCCTTCTTTTACCAGCAGCATCAGATATCCGGCTAACAAAAACGGAAGAACCGGAAGCGTCGTTTTCCGCGACCACTTTCCCGTCGCCAGCCCCAAAAAAGACGCCGCGGCCAGCGTCCCCCAGGCAAGCGCCAGCACTTCTGTCAATCTCCAGATCCCCAGATAAATTCCTAAAATTCCGATCACCCAGCCGTCGGCATATCCCAGCGCTTCCCGGGTCGCCCTGCCGATCCCCAGAAAACAGATTCCCACAGCCATTCCGGCGATTCCGGGAAGCATGGCCTCTTTTCCCTGCAAGATCCAGAAGATCACCGCAGGAAACGCGCCGCAAAGGATCGCCCTCCCCGAAATCTCTTTATAGCGGATATCCATTGCCGACAACCACGCAAGATACAACAGACAGGCGCTGTCCCCGACCATCGCCGCGATCACTCCCGGCCGCCACATTTCGCACAGGCTCCTTTCCCTGCCGCTTCCGACAGCGGAATGGTGTATATCGTCCGCTTTAGGCCGCTGCATGCAAGCGAACAATGGTATCTGTCGCCATAGTCCGTAACATACACCCAGGGCGTCCGACGGCTGTCCGCACATCTTTCGCACGGATAATATCTCCCGTGATCCTGATTTCTCAGATCTTTTACCCTGTCCGCCGTCTCCGTGCGGATGGTGAGATCCAGATACGGGCAATTTCTTTTTCTGTGATAGACCACTCCCGTCTCCGTCACATAAACCATCTCCTGTTTGCCATCCCCAAAACCCTCTTCCTCATACCCCGACCATCCTTTGAATTTCATGGATTCCGACATTTTGACTGAAATATTGCGGAAGGAGGGGATCGGAAGGCGTATTTTGTAGTCCGCATGCAGCTCTAAAATATCGCTGACCGCCGAAAATCTCGAACGGCCGCAATCAATTCCCTCTGCGCCTCCCTCGACTGCGCTGCGGTTTAAGCGTTCTGCTCCAACCGCTTCCACGACGGCTTTTTCTATCTGCCCGGAAATCATGATCTTATTTGCATACGTTTTTTCTGCGGCCTGTTTCCCCGCATACTGCATTCCGCAGCGGATACTTGTGCGCACCGCCATAATTTCCATCATATAAATGAGGCAGACGACCGCCAGAAAGAAGAAAGGGATCGTCATCGCCGCCTCGACGGTAATGCTTCCCGCTCTGCAATGACTGCGGACTCTGCGTGGAGACGCCCTTTTGGCGCTCTGTTTTTTTGGATCGTGTAAGAAGGAATACCTGTAAAAAATGACTTTATGAGGAAACATATGAGCAGCTCCTTTCCAAATAGTATTGAGATCTTATACCTCTGTCCAAAAGGACGTCTCCACGCAGGGCCGCCGTCTTCTTCGCCGTCTTGGCATTATCCCTGCCGGATATGCCTGCCGCTGTCCGGATCTCCCGCTAATGATATCCATAATAGGTTTTAAAATCATACTTCAGGCCTTTCCGAAATGTGCAGATACTCTTAAATTCAATCTGGCTCAGGCATATGTCCGCCGCGAACCAATCCAGCCCGCGATCTAAACGCATTCGTTTTTCTATCATATCCAGCGCCCTCATAGTCACTGTCTCCCTGTTTTTCAGAAAAAGCAGCATTCGAAGATAATCTCTGTAGGACATTCCTTCTGCAAAATCTTCCGCGCCGCCTTGCGCCGGGAGTTCTTCCTGTTTTAACAGGCCGGTAAGGCTTGTCTTCCA
>CANRMH010000141.1 GCA_947631695.1 uncultured Lachnospiraceae bacterium
CAATGGGCTTACGCTGAATTTCTGGACATATGGACAGAATGCAAACGGTGAAAATCCGGGGGACAGATGTCTGATTGATTTTGAGATAGCCCCGAGAACCACAGATCGCGCGGGAACGCTGGCTTTCAATCAGCAGATGGTATACTGGAATACCACCAGCCAGGATCAGAATTACATGGATTTCAATGTGGGGAATCTTAAACTTACTTCCGGAAACGGCTGGGTGATGGCTACTATGGTCGTTACGGAGGACGGCGTCGCTTTCTACAGGAATGGACAGAAGGTCGATCACACGATAAGCGCCTCCTACGCGATCAATTATGAGCAGATGATCAAGGATTTGGCGGGTACCGGCGGACTTTGCCAGCCGGAGGAAACAAACGTGCGCCTCGGAGCGAGTCTTGCGACCTACTGGAATTGCGCGGGCGCTCTGCTCGACGATATTTCCTTCTATGGAAAAGCTCTCAGCGCGGAGGAAGTGGATCAGCTCTGGAAAGAGACCAGAATATCGACCTCCGCAACAGCGGTTTCAATTTCCGGTCCGTCTGTCGTAACTGCGGGAAGTAAAATTAACCTGTCGGCAGCTCTGACGCCGTCGGATTCGACGGATGAAGTGACATGGACGTCGGACGACCAGTCTGTTCTCACAGTAGACGGGAACGGCGTGGTGACCGGTGTTTCGGCCGGAACGGCTAACGTTACGGCAAAAGCGGGGACTGTGGAGTCACAGCCGTTTAAGATCACTGTAAAGCCGACGGTTGGAGAACTGGAGAAAGACTATTGGCTGACAGTATATTCTACCTCTACCAACTTCTACGCCCCAACCGCTAATATTGAGCAGGAGACCCAGAGCGTCTATATGGCGGTGAGCGAGGATGGGAAGAATTTCCAGGTACTGAATAACGGCGGAGGCGTGATCTTCTCAAAAAATACTTCAGGAACCCTTCGGGTGAAAAATCCGCTGGTATTCAAGGATAAAGGCACGTTTACCGTGGTTGCCCAGGACAACACGGAATCAAGAGGTTATCACATCTTCACGTCCGAGGACGGGGTTCACTATTATGATGATACTCTGCAGCCTTCCACGGATCTGACGGAAAGTGAAAACGCTGTTACGCTGAACAAAAGTAAGTTCAGCCTGATGCTCAAGGGAGAGAATATTCTGGATACGGATCCCTCCATTACTCTTGGCAACGCGGTAAGGCTTACGGAGAAAGAGTACAAATATATTACAGATAAGCTTGGAACAGTTCGGAATACCGGCCTTTCCGCGCTTGAGGATTTAAAGGTGGAGAAGGGAAGTAAACTGACGGAAGAGATGCTTTCGGAAAAATATCCGGATGTGGAAGCTCTCTATACCGACGGATCCACTCAGAAATTCAATATAGACTGGACAGACGCTCTGAAAGGCGTTGACACGACAAAGGGAGGAACCTACACCGTTACCGGGAAGGTTGTTCAGACGAAATACCTGAATAAGCTGAAAGAGCTGAACAAGAGTACTCTTCCGGAGGATGATCCGGACAATGAGAATACGGATTTTCCATCAAACTACGATCCGGAAACGAAAACAGTATATTATGATGAGACGAAGTTTATCGAGGGAATGGCGGATCCCAATATCTTCTGGGATGAGCAGACAGGATACTATTACATGACCGCTTCCTATTTTCCGGAGGAGGGCGACGAGATCGATGCAGACGACAATCTGCAGCAGAACGACCGGGTTGTCCTGAGAAAGGCAAAGACCCTGGAAGGGCTTCAAAACCGAAGCGAGCAGGTTACGATCTGGAAGGCCGGCAATCAGGGATACACGAAGAACGATGGGACAGAGGCGGACAGGGGTTACCGCTATATCTGGGCGCCGGAAATCCACAGGGTTGGCGATTACTGGGTGATTTATTTTACGGAGTCCCAGGACGGCAGGAATACCTTTGGCATTTATTCTCACGCCCTGATCCTGGACGGAGATAAGGATCCGTACGAAACCGCTCTTAAGACTTCCGGACAGGCGTCCGAGTGGAAAGATTATCAGATGACGACGAATGCGGATAAGACCCTTGATTCGATCGGTAGGAGTTTCTGCCTGGATATGACTTACTTTAAGGATAAGATGAATGGAAAATCTTATGTGGTCTGGGCGGGTACCCCAACTGAGGCTTACCAGGGAAATAATACGGATCTGTTTATCGCGACGGTAAGCGAGGAACAGCCCTGGATGCTGACGTCCAAGCAGGTGCGTATTACAAAAGCAGATTATGGCTGGGAGCGCGTGCGTTACTGCGTCAACGAGGGAGGTACCGTCCTTCAGCATGACGGCAATGTATTTCTCTGTTATTCCGTATCCGGCACCGGCTCCGAGTATGCGATCGGTATGCTGAACGCGAAGAACGGAGCAGACCTCCTGGATCCGGAGAACTGGACGAAGAGTCCGTATCCGCTTCTGACTTCCCGCGATGTGGACGGAGAGGAAGGACCGGGACACAACTCTTTCACCGTGGATCAGGATGGAAATGTCATTTTTGTATACCACGCGAGACCTACGACGCACAATTACCAGATGTGCGGCTGGGATGGAACAAGGAGTTCCTATGACGGAGAACCTCTGAACGATCCCTGCCGCCACGCGAGGCTGAAACGTGTCCACTGGGCGGCGGACGGCATGCCGATCCTGAAAATGACGTATGCGGACGAACTGACTCAGGAGAATCAGACAGTTTCCCTGAAGGTGATCGTAGAAGAGGAGCAGACGGAAAAAACAGACGTGGACGAATACTTTACTGACGTTGATCCTACCGGCGAAAACGACTGGCCGGTACCGGAGATTCAGGATGTTTTCGACCGCGGGATCATGACAGGCCTGAATTTTG
>CANRMH010000142.1 GCA_947631695.1 uncultured Lachnospiraceae bacterium
ACAGCGTTCCAAACGCCATTGTACTCGCCAGCCCTTCTCCTGAGCAATTCAGCCCGATCAGAAATGCCGCCGCTGTTGTGATTCCGATACAGAGGCCCTCGATCGCGATACGCATCAGGTACTCCCCGGTCAGAATCGATTCCTTTATCGGGCGCGGCCTGTCGTCCATTACCTCCCGCGTATGGGGTTCCAGTCCCAGCGCGATCGCCGGAAGGCTGTCCGTCAGCAAATTGATGAACAACAGGTGTACCGGTGCAAACGGAACCGGAAGTCCCGCAAGCGACGCAAACAGTACCGTGAGAATCGCGCCAAAATTACCGGACAGCAAAAACTGAATCGAATGTTTGATGTTCTTATAGATATTCCGCCCGTTTTCCACCGCTTTGATGATCGTGGCAAAATTATCATCCGTCAGGACCATCGCAGCCGCATCTTTGGAAACCTCTGTTCCCGTAATTCCCATGGCGACGCCGATATCGGCCTGCTTCAGCGCAGGCGCGTCGTTTACTCCGTCCCCGGTCATGGCGACCATATAACCTTTTTCCTGCCATGCGCGTACAATTCTGATCTTATGTTCCGGCGATACTCTGGCATAGACGGATATTCCCTCTACGAAATCTTTTAATTCTTCATCCGACAGATGTTCGATCGCGCTTCCCTCGCACGCCTCGGAGTCCTCCTTCAAAATCCCGATCTTCTTCGCGATAGCCGCCGCCGTCACTTTATGATCCCCCGTGATCATGATCGGTTTTATTCCCGCCCTGATACATTCCGTCACCGCCTCCCGGGATTCCTCCCTCGGCGGGTCCATCATGGAAATCATACCGAGGAAAATCAGATCCTGTTCGTCCTCCAACGCCAGCTCCCTCTCTGTCTCCATTGTCTTATAGGCAAAAGCCAGCACGCGGAGTCCCTCTTTCGCAAAGGATTCATTCTGCTCCTCGATCGATCTCCTGTCAGCCTCCGTAATTTCCCTTACCTCGCCGCCGATACATATCCGGCTCATCCGGTTCAGGAGGCTGTCTACCGCCCCCTTCACTACCATCGTGTAGGTTCCGTCTATCCAATGAGCCGTTGACATTAACTTCCTGTCGCTGTCAAATGGAATTTCGGCTTTTCTCTCATAAACGCTGCGAATCTTCTCGGCGTCCTGCCCCAAACGGCTACCCAGATGAATCAGCGCCGTCTCCGTCGGGTCGCCGATCTCCTTCTGCTCCCCGCATACGGCGTCATTGCAGAGAATACTGTGGAGAAGAAGACGATTCTGATTTTCCGCATCCAGCCGTATCTCCCCGGCATCTATTCTCCTTCCATCCACAAAATAATCTGTCACCGTCATTTTGTTCTGCGTCAGCGTACCGGTCTTATCGGAACAAATGATGGAAACGCTTCCCAGCCCTTCCACCGCCTGCAGTTTTCGAATGATCGCATGTTCCCTCGCCATCTTCTGCGTTCCGAAAGATAATACTATCGTGACAATAGAACTCAACGCTTCCGGAATTGCCGCAACGGCAAGCGCAACCGCAAACAGAAAGGCATTTGCGGGCGAATCCCCGCGAAGCACGCTGACTCCAAACAGGATCCCGCAAAAAAACAGGATGAGTATGGAAAGCTTCTTTCCAAACTCGTCCAAACTGATCTGCAGGGGGGTCTTTTTTGCCGATGTATTCTTCAGAAGCCCGGCAATTTTCCCCATCTCCGTATTCATTCCGATTCCTGTAACTACAAAGACGCCTCTCCCGTAGGTCACAAAACTCCCGGAAAATACCCGGTTTGTCTGATCGCCCAGCGCCGCTCCCTCGGGAACCTCCTCCAGCGATTTATCCGCCGCCAGGCTTTCGCCCGTGAGTGCGCTCTCGTCCACTTTCAGGCTGGCGCATTCTGTCAGCTTTCCATCCGCAGGAACACAGTCGCCCGCCTCCAAGATTACCTCGTCATCTATCGTAACTTCTTTTGCCGGGATCATGACCAGGGCGCCGTCCCGCATTACTTTTGCCTCCGGCGCCGATAATTTTTTCAAACTGTTCAGGGAATGCTCCGCTTTGATTGTCTGCACCGTACCCAGAACGGCATTGATCGTAATAACGACCAGAATAACAGCCGAACTTTCCATATCTCCCAGAAAACCTGAAATAATCGCGGCAAAGATCAGGATAATCACAAGAAAGTCCATGAACTGTTCCGCAAAAATCTGCAGAACGCTCTTCTTCTTTCCCTCCTCCAGTTCATTCCATCCGTATTGTTTCTGATTTTTTTCCGCCTGTTCTGTCGTCAGCATATAATCCCTCCCGCATAGCCTTCCCGCTATATTTAGTATTGCCTTTTTCCGAATATTAAAAACCGTCTGCCTCACAATGCTGTCATTTGCATTTCGCCCTCATTATATCATGCGTTTCCCGCAACTTGAAGAATTTTCAACATTCTCCTGAAAAAAATAAAAAGGCGACCGGTTTCTCTGACAAAAACCTGCCGCTTTTTAGTGGAGCATACGGGACTTGAACCCGTGGCCTCCACACTGCCAGTGTGGCGCGCTCCCAACTGCGCTAATGCCCCAGACTGGAAGCAAAGGGGCTCGAACCCTTGACCTCCCGCTAGTCAGGCGAGCGCTCATCCCAGCTGAGCTATGCTTCCATGAACCCTATTATAGCGTGATGGGTACAAAAAATCAATAAAAAACGATGGATTTCATCGCGAAATATTATATTCGTTAAATTATGCGAATTATCAAACATTTCACCGGC
>CANRMH010000143.1 GCA_947631695.1 uncultured Lachnospiraceae bacterium
CCCTTGCCGCCGATCGTCTCCAGGCTCTCTTCCTTCATCCTGTCCCCCGAAGTGTGAAAGGTAAGAATCCTTACCTGCGTCTCCGGATGAGCGCGCATGATCCAGTTCCCGACAAGTTCTGCCTGTATCACCGCAAGCCTGCTTTTCCTGCTTCCGATCCGAATCACCGTCCGCATACCGCTTCTCCCCCTTTCTCAATGATTTCATAGATCCTTTCCATATCCGCGTTTTTTCGTACCACGTCCGCCAGCAGGTCGTACTGACGCTCCTTATACTGATCGCGGTCTACGGTTTTCACCGACCTGCCGTCGTACCCTTTTGCCTCCATCAGCGCGGAAACGACAGACTGTGCGACCTCCGCCCGGTCAAAAATCCCATGCACGTAACACCCGTACACATTTTTTCTCTGCGCGCCCGCCGGTTCCGGTTCTTCCGCATCCGCTTTCCGGATGATCCCAAGGAGCGGGCGACCGTCTCCGCCCGATACCGTTCTGCCCATATGGATCTCATAGCCCTCCATCTCTTTTCCTTCCAGTGAATGAAACACTCCGCCGACTTCGAGGAAACGGCCCAGAACCCGTCTCGTTGTCTTTTCGGGTTCAAACACGGTACGGACAGGCAAAAGCCCCATCCCCGAAACATCCCCTCCGCATTCGGCGCCATCGGGATCGCAGATACGTTCCCCCAGCATCTGGTATCCTCCGCAGATTCCAAACACCGGCTTATTTCTCCCCGCATAGCGCAGGATCTTAGCCTCCAGACCGTTCTGGCGCATCCACAGGAGATCCCCGATCGTATTCTTCGTACCCGGGAGAAAAACCGCGTCCGGATCTCCGAATTCTTCCACTGTCTCCACGTATCTCAAATTTACCTCCCGCATACATTCCAGGGGAGCAAAATCCGTAAAATTTGAAATTCTGGGAAATTTTATCACCGCCAGATCGAGAACCCCCGTCCTCTCCCTTCCGCGAAACCGTTCCGTCAGGCTGTCCTCGTCGTCGATATCCAGTTGAACATAGGGAATCACTCCGCACACCGGGATCTTTGTCCTTTCCTCCAGCATATCAAGTCCCGGACGCAGGATTCCGACATCTCCCCGGAACTTATTGATCAGCAATCCTTTTACTCTCTCGCGCTCCTTCTGATTCAGAAGCTCAACGGTCCCTACGATCTGCGCGAAGACGCCCCCTCTGTCAATATCTCCTGCCAGCAGTACGGGAGCGTCGACCAGCTCTGCAAGTCCCATGTTGACGATATCGTCCTCCCTGAGATTGATCTCCGCCGGACTTCCCGCCCCCTCGATCACAATCACATCGTATTCCTGCTCAAGCTTTCGGTACGCTTCAAGAATGACCGGAATATACTCCTTCTTTTTCCTGTAGTATTCCGCAGCGGAGCAGACGCCCTCCACTCTTCCGTTCACAATCACCTGCGAACCGGTATCGCAGGTAGGCTTCAGCAGGATGGGATTCATGACCGCCCTCGGTTCGATCCCGGCAGCCTCCGCCTGCATCGCCTGCGCGCGTCCGATCTCCAAACCCTCCGCAGTAATATAGGAATTCAACGCCATATTCTGGGATTTAAACGGAGCCGCCCGCAGGCCGTCCTGTCTCAGCGCCCGAAGCAGGCCTGCTGTCAGAATACTCTTTCCCACATTTGACATGGTACCCTGTATCATAATTGACTTCGCCATTTTTCATCCTCCGCAAATTTCTGTCAGCGCCTGCAAAAGTCTTTGATCCTCCTCATAACGCCTGACCGCGATCCGGTAATATCCCTTTGACAGTCCCCGATAGTTCGAACAATCCCGTATCAGAAATTTTCTTTTTCCCAGCTCGTGAAACAGATCGGCCTCGCTTTTCAGAAACAGATAGTTGGCGTCCGAAGGAAACACCCTTATCCCAAGTTTTTGCAGTTCCCTCTGCATCCGGCTCCGCTCCCCGGCAACATACGCCCTTGTTTTTTCAACAAATCCCGTCTCCTCAAGAGCCGCGATTCCCGCTGCCTGCGCCGGGACGGATACGCTCCAGGGCTGACGCGCTCTCTCCATCCTCTCCAGAAGAGAAAGATCCGAAGATATTCCGAAACCGAGTCTCAGGCCGGGCATGGCGTACATCTTCGTAAACGCGCGCAAAAGAAAACACCCGCCGGAATCCAGAGCCTCCCTCAGCATGGTATCCCCCTGCGTTTCGCAGGCAAATTCACAAAAGCTTTCATCCAGGACCACCCGCACATGTCTTTCCTCACAGACTTCCAGGATCCTGCAAAGAAGAGGTTTCCCGATAACCGTACCCACAGGGTTTCCGGGAGAACACAGAAACAACATATCCAGGTCGTCGCTGATTTCATCCAATATCCGTTCCGTCAGGCAAAAATTTTCTTCTTCCCTCAAGAAGTGGAATTTGATCCGGCAGTCCGCCGCGCGAAGCGCCCTCTCGTACTCCGCGAAAGAGGGGACGGGCAGCAAAGCTTTTTTCGGTTTCTCCGCAAACACAAGCGTAAAGATCAGATCTGAAGCGCCGTTTCCGAAAATGAGACAATCCTCCGGAACAGACAGTCTGATCCCCAATGCTTTTCTGAGATCGGTGCAGCGGCTGTCAGGGTAACGCTCCATCGCGTCAAGCGCTTCCCTCGCAGCCCGGACTACTGCTTTCGCAGGCCCGAAAGGATTTCCGTTCACTGAAAAATCCGTCATATCCGTATAGGTATAAACGTCCCCGCCATGC
>CANRMH010000144.1 GCA_947631695.1 uncultured Lachnospiraceae bacterium
TCGCACCCGCCACGATCAGCTTCGGCTGTTCCCTGAGAGCGATCTTTCGGACCTCGTCATAATCGATCACTCCGTCTTTATTCACTCCATAGAAGGAAGTAACAAAATATTTTCCGGACATATTTACCGGAGATCCGTGCGTCAGATGGCCTCCGTGATCCAGATTCATCCCGAGAATCTTATCTCCGGGCGTCAGCATCGCGAAAAACACCGCCATATTCGCCTGCGCTCCGGAATGCGGCTGCACATTCGCATAGTCGCAGTGAAATAACTGTTTCGCTCTCTCGCGCGCCAGGTTCTCGACCACGTCCACGCACTGGCATCCGCCATAGTATCTTCTTCCCGGATATCCTTCCGCGTATTTATTCGTCAGCGGGCTCCCCATTGCAGACATCACCGCTTTGCTTACCCAGTTCTCCGAAGCGATCAGTTCCAAATGGGAATTCTGACGTTCCATCTCATCTGTAACCGCCTCCGCTATCTCCGGATCCACATTTCTCAGTTCATCAAACGTATACATACCTTTCCTCCTTGTCTGTTTATCGGTTTTTTATTATAACATATTCCCTTGCCGGAGGAAAGGCTTGATTTAGACTGATTCAGTCGCCCTCCTGCAGTGTTACGGACACCTCTTTCTCCTGGTAATTTCCGTCGTTTCCGGGGATCTGCACAGTCAGCTCAATCGTCTCGCCGGCGCGGTAATACTCCAGCTGCCCCTGCAGGCTTTCCATTCCGTCAATGGAGAGTCCCTCCAGTCCGGTAATGATACTTCCTCGGGAAAGTCCCGCTTTCTCCGCGGCGCCTCCCTCAATAATTTCCGAAATATACACTCCGGTGGGCATCTGGTACAGCGCGGCGCTGTCCTCCGTCACATCCACGCCCCGGATCCCAATATAGCCTCTCTCATCTTCAGCTACTTTTGTACGGGTCTCCCGGTTCATCAGAGTAGTGATGACCTCCGACGCGTCCGTAATCGGGATCGCATATCCCATGCCTTCCACCGCGTCGGCATTTACTTTTACGGTATTGATCCCGATCACATCCCCGTTCGCATTCAGCAGCGCCCCGCCGCTGTTTCCGGGATTGATCGCGGCGTCCGTCTGTATCAGCTCGCTGTCAAACCCCTCGAGGTCACGGTGTGTGGCAGATATGATTCCGGTCGTCACGGACTGCCCATATCCAAGCGCATTTCCAATCGCGATGGCCGGCTCCCCTACCTGCAGTTCATCGGAGTTCCCCAGATTGGCTACCGAAATCTGATCCTTTGTGGAATCCTTGACCGAATCCACAGGAACCGCAACCACGGCCAGATCCCTTGTCGCGTCCGTCCCCTTGATATTGGCTTCCACACTCTCCTCATCGATAAATGTGACGGTCAGCGTCTTGGAGCCTTCCACTACATGGTTGTTCGTCACGATCAGAAGCTCTTTTTCATTCTGTCCGACAATGATGCCTGAACCGCAGCTCTCTATTTCCCTCTGGATCCCGCCTCCGAAGAATCCCTGCACTTCCTGTACGCTCAGATTCGTAATGGATACCACGGAAGGCATCGCGTTTTTCACGATTTCCGATACATCCGACATCACGGTGCTGGACGTCCTTGTGAGCTGCGCGTTGCTTACCGCGGCCGATTGATTCCTCGCGGTTTCCCTGACGCCGGAATTTCCGATCAGCCGGTTCGCTATCAGATTGCCGGTCTGAAACGCCGCGCACGCCGCCACGCCAAGCACCAGGCCCAGGCAGGCCGCCTGAACCCATTTGGGAAACTTTATTTTCTTCTTTTCCCGTTTTTTCCTGTGCGGCGTCCTCTGCTTCTCATAGAAGATACTGTTGGGATCTTCCTGCCCGTAATATTCGAAACGCTCCCGGCTGTAAGCGCCGTTGTAAGCGCTGTGATCCGAACTTCCCTGATCTGAATTTTCCGTGCGGCCCGGATTTTCCATCCGCCCTGAATTTTCCGTCTGGGCCGGATTTTCCATCCGCTCTGAATTTTCCGTCTGGCCCGGGGTTTCCGTCTGCCCTGAATTTTCCTGATTCAAATTATAAAAATTGTATTGATCATCCATTATTAAGACTCCTTTCATTTTCCAGATACTTCAGGATGCTGTTCTCTGTTTCTGAATAGTAGTCTAACTTCGAATTGTGTTTAAATTGTGATAAAACGATTAAAAAACGTTGAAAACGCCGGGATCTCCCGGGATCTCTTTCAGGACAGCTCCTTTTCCGCCAGCTCCAGAGCGTTCGCCACCACCTTGTCCATATCATAGTACCTGTAGGAACCGAGCCTGCCTCCGAAGACCACCCGTCCCTCCCGGTCGGCTAACTCACGGTATTTCCCGTAAAGTTCATTGTTCTTTTTATCGTTGATCGGATAGTACGGCTCCTCCCCGACTTTCCATGCCGAGGAATATTCTCTGGATATCACTGTTTTTTCCTGTTGTCCAAATTCAAAATGCTTATGCTCAATGATCCTCGTATACGGCACTTCGCGGTCCGTATAATTGACGACCGCGTTCCCCTGATAGTTTTCACAGTCGAGAACCTCCGTCTCAAACCTGACGCTTCTGTATTCCAGCGCCCCGAAACAGTATCCGAAATACTCGTCGATCATGCCGGTAAAGATCACTTTTCCGGCCATCTGGTCAAAGGATCCCTTCTCTTTCAGGTAATCCACTCCCGTCCGGATATC
>CANRMH010000145.1 GCA_947631695.1 uncultured Lachnospiraceae bacterium
GCGCCACCTCCTGCGCGGACAGCGGCGTCCCGCAGCGCGGACAGTAGGGTACGATCTTGAACCCTTTGTACAGGAGGCCCTTGTCCCAGATCTGTTTCAGCGCCCACCACTCCGACTCGATAAAATCATTGTGATACGTCACGTAAGGATTCTCCATGTCGGCCCAGAAACCCACGGTACCGGAGAAATCCTCCCACATGCCCTTATATTTCCAGACGCTCTCCTTACATTTGTTAATGAACGGCTCCACGCCATACTCCTCGATCTGATCCTTTCCGTCCAGTCCCAGAAGCCTCTCCACTTCCAGTTCCACCGGCAGGCCGTGGGTATCCCATCCCGCTTTCCTCGGAACCATATATCCCTTCATTGTCCGGTACCTGGGGATCATATCCTTGATCACGCGCGTCAGCACATGGCCGATGTGCGGCTTGCCGTTCGCCGTCGGCGGGCCGTCGTAGAACGTATAAGTCTCGCCGTCTTTGCGGCTTTCCATACTCTTCTCAAAGATATGGTTCTCTTCCCAGAACTTCTCGATCGCTTTCTCGCGGTCTGCGAACTTCAGATCTGCGGATACTTTTTTATACATATAAAAACCTCCTTTTTTGATAGAATGCGCCTCCCGCCCGGAGGGCTTTTTACCTTCGCGGAATCTCTGCGAAACAACAGGAAGCGCGCTTCGAGAACTTTCTGTTGTCATGAATAAAAAGCTCCCGCCCTGTATAGGGCGAAAGCTAATCCTTTCGTTTCTCAACCACCTAAACATACCATCATATGTTCTCCGTATAACGGCGGACGCCGTCAGCCCTTAATCGTTTTGGCCCGCCCGGCCATCCCTTTCTGCAGCTGCAACTCGGAAGTGATCTTCAGATATATGCTACTGATACCGGCCTTCCACCATCGCCGACTCGCTTGGATGTTCGCGCATATCCTACTGTCTTCGTCAAAGTCTTTCCTATTTCCCGCTTGTACGTCAGCATTATAATAAGAAACTTTCCGGAAGTCAAGAGTCAATTCTCTTTTTCCTGCGCCTTCTCATCTGTTTTTTTCTTCGCCGTCTGGCACGCCGGATCTGCACCGTCAAAACAAGCAGAATGGCCGCCGCGCTGATCAGGATCGCCCAAAACGCCTTCCGGCCGTTCTTCCCCCGCTTTGTTTCTTCGGATCTCTCTCCAAAAGCG
Organism: uncultured Lachnospiraceae bacterium; assembly: GCA_947631695.1. Taxonomy (GTDB): domain Bacteria; phylum Bacillota; class Clostridia; order Lachnospirales; family Lachnospiraceae; genus Claveliimonas. The sequence goes on from CANRMH010000145.1 coordinate 1,179, forward strand.
AGGTCTTCTCCATCCGTCTTCTCCCCGCCCGCAGAATCAAAAATCCGAACATTTTCCACTCTCCCTACGGGCATATTTTCATAAAAATATGAGGCCGCCGCCAGTTCTTTGCTTCCCTCCGACGGAGTCAGTCTCTCCTCCAGAACGTCTGCATCCATCCCCTTCGGCAAAACCACATACGCGCCCTGCGGCATCTCCTCTATCTTATCCGATCCTCGGTTCTCCACGGATACTTTCTCAAAATTCCCGAACCCATAATCCAGCAGTCCCCGGGTGTCCGAATACACGTGGCCGCCATACGTCTTAAATACCACGCAGACAAGCTGCATCTGTCCGTTGTCCGCCAGTGTAACCAGCGTATTCTGCGCCTCAGTCGTATATCCCGTCTTCCCGCCCACGGCATATTCATAATAATCCTTGTCGTTCATAAGCAGCATCCCGTGCTTCTGCTGAAAAACATGTTCCTCCGTTGTGGGCGATTCCTCTATCACATACTGCGGCGTCTGGCAGATCTCTAAAAATTCAGGATATTGAAACAGCTCCCTGCCAATCAGCGCCATATCCCATGCGCATGTAAAATGATCCTCGTCATGCACCCCGTTCGTATTGACAAAATTAGAATTTACACCGCCCAGCTCCGCGCATACCTGATTCATCTGCCGCACAAACCAGTCGTAATCCTGTCCCTGCGAAGCCGCCACCGTCTCTCCCACCGCATACGCCACTTCATTGGAGGAAGCAAGCAGCATCGCATACATCGCCTGCTTCATGGAAATCACGTTTCCCTCTTTCATTCCGATCGACGCATATCCGGAGCCGAGACAGTCCATGGCCTCCGGGGTGATCGTCACATCCGCGTCCATATCGCCGTAACGATATGCAAGCAGCGCAGTGAGGATTTTCGTAATGCTGGCGGGAAACTCCGCTTTTTCCATATTTTTCGCATACAAAACCGCGCCGCTGCCCGCTTCCATCACGATCGCGGCGTCGCCGTATGTTCCCGGTCCCTCCGGCCAGTCCTTCAGCTGATTGGTTTGAACCGTCATCCGATAGACCTCTTCCATCTCTTTTTCCCGCGCTTCCTCCGCAAGCTCCTCTTCCGTCTTCTCCTCCTCCGCTCCCTGCGCGGGCGCAGAGGATTCCTCCACGGCAGGTTCGGATGCGCGCACGGCTTCGCATATTCCTGCCGCGCCTGTAAAAACCGCCAGAATCAGAATCCATATATATCGCCGCATTTCATTTCCTCCAAAAAAGTCTACGCTATATTATAGGCTATTTCATGCGAATGTACAACTGCTTTTCACGATTCTGAAACAGAACTGCCGCCGGCCAAATTCGGCCGGCGGCAATTCTGTTCCGTTGTTCAGGAGCCTGCTGAACATTCTATTGTTCCGTTGAAAGATAATTCATCAGGATCTGCGCGCATTTCTCGCGGGTCGCTATCCCTTCCGGAGCCAGCAGCCTGCCTGC
>CANRMH010000146.1 GCA_947631695.1 uncultured Lachnospiraceae bacterium
GGCAGCGCCGCAGGATGTGTCGGATGTGCAGGGCGAACAGGCCGTCGACGAGGCGGAGCTTTTTTATCCGCGGGATTATAAGCGGGTGGACGACGTTGAACTGACAGTGCCGCGGTCGCAGGAGACCATACTCCATGCGTCGGAGGGTCAGGAGGATTATTCCGGCGATTATGCGGAGCTTATATTGACGTTGGAACAAAAGCTGAAAGATGCGATCCTGTCGGGGGAGACAAAGGTGGATATTCAGTCCATGCGCATCAGCAAGGAGCGATATCCGAACCTGGCAATGCAATGGTATTCCCCGTATATCGTGGATGGGATCGAATTGAAAAGATATGTTACCAGCGATCATTTGTATTATCACTCCTTCGAGATCAGCAATTCCTTCAGCATCAGCGAGACGAGGGAGATCTTTCAAAAAATTGACGCGAGGATCAAGGAGATTATTGGACTGGTGAATGATGGGATGTCGGAGTCGCAGAAGGCCCTCGTCGTCCACGATTATTTTGCCACGCAGTTTGCGTATGAGAATGACGGGGTAGAACCTTATCCGGACGCGGCGTACCATCCGGGAGATCTGTTCCTGCGGGAAACGGGGGTCTGCAATGCGTACGCGTATGGGTATCGGTACATTCTGGAGCTGCTCGGGATCAAGAACCATGTGGCAAGCAGCGATTCCATGAACCATGCGTGGAACATTGTCAGGATAGAGGGGGAATATTATCACGTGGACTGTACCTGGGATGATCCCACACCCGACCAGTTTGGAAAAGTCATGCATAAAAATTTTCTCGCCAGCGACGATAAGATTCGGGAGACAAATCATTCCGGATGGCAGGTCGAGAATGTCCCGGAAGGGATTCCGTGCAGCAGTAAGGGCTATGACGGCGCATATTGGAGAGAGGTGAAAAGCCCGGTTGTCTTCGAGAATGGGCTGGCGTTTTTCATAAAAGAAAGAGGGCTTTATCGGAGAGACCCGGCACAGGGAGAGCGTCTGTTAATGGATCTGGGAAAATGGTATGTATGGCAGGAGTCTCCCAGATATTATACCGAGGCGTATTCCGGATTGTTTTTCTTCGATGGAAAGCTGTATTACAATACCTCCACGGAAATCCGGAGGATCTCAACAGACGGGACGGAGGATGCGCTTGTCTATAATCCCGGTACGTCAAACGGGTATGTGTATGGGATCCGGAAGCACGGAAATAAGCTGGAATATGGCATTACTCAGGATCCCCAGGTGAAGCGTTCGGTCTTTGAGGCGCCCGTGGATCTGACGCTGCGACCGAAGCAGATTGTGATGGCGGAGACAGCGCTGAAGATGGAGGTCGGCGGCGCAGCGCAGCTGCAGTATTCTCTCGTTCCGGCGGACGCTTCTGCCGATGTGACATGGGATTCTGACAGGCCGCAGGTTGCCGAGGTCAGCGATCAGGGGAGAGTGACGGCTGTATCCGTGGGAAACGCAAATATCACAGTGAGGACGGACAATGGGCTTACGGCGGTTTGCGCGGTCACGGTAGCGCAGAAAATTTCGGGAGCGGAGGTCACATTGTTCCCGGAGAGTTACGAGTACGACGGACAGGAAAAGCGCCCGGAGGTCGCGGTGCAGGACGAAGGAAGGATCCTGGAAGAAAACCGGGATTATACCGTCTTATATGAGAACAATCTCAATGCGGGAACGGCGCAGGTGACCCTGACGGGAATCGGATACTACACGGGGACGAAGGTCCTGCATTTTGAGATCGAGCCGAAAAGTATACGGGACGGCCACATTACCATATCGGCGGACAGCTATGTCTATGACGGGAAGGAAAAGCGCCCGGAAGTCAGGGTGGAAAATGAGCTTGGCACCCTGGAAGCAGGTAAGGACTATACGGTGTCATACAGCAAAAATGTGAAAGTCGGCACGGCTAAGGTTACGGCGACAGGAATCGGCAATTACACTGGGACGATATCGGCCGAATTTAAAATTACCGGCGTGGATAGGCCGGAGCTTCCGTTTACCGACGTAAAAGATGGAGATTGGTATTGTAGCTATGTGGGTTACGTATATATCAGAGGGCTGATGACAGGATTGCAGACAGATGGATTTGGCCCGGAGGTCAATTTAAGCCGCGGACAGTTTGCGACAATCCTGTACCGGATGGAAGGCGAACCGGCAGTCGGCTATACGGGGAAATTTTCAGATGTGCCGAACGACGCATCCCAGTTCTATCTGGATGCCGTCATGTGGGCGAGCAGCGATAGAGTGAAGATTATCACGGGATATACGGACGGGGCGAAGAAGGGGATGTTCGGGCCGTCGGATCTGATCACCCGGGAACAGATGGCAGTCATGATGTATCGGTATGCCGAATATAAAGGATATGACTTCGGCGTCGGGACGGCCGCCGCTCGATTCGGGGATGAAAGAAGCGTCAGCCCGTTTGCGGCAGCCGCGATGCCATGGACCGTGAGACACGGCCTGATCACCGGAGATCAGGGCAGGCTGAATCCGCAGGGACTGACCAGCCGCGCGGTGTGCGCGACGATCCTTCAGAGATTTCTGGAAAAGCTGTAAAAGGATAAAAAGATGTTTTTGGATAACTTTAAGGTACGGACGAAGCTGATTTTGATTTACCTCGTATGCGTGCTGCTGCCC
>CANRMH010000147.1 GCA_947631695.1 uncultured Lachnospiraceae bacterium
TCAATCCGCTAACGGAAAAGCTCAAAATGTACTACGTCACCGGCGGAATGCCGGAGCCGGTGGCCATGTGGACCCAGGAGCGGGATGTGGATGCCATGCAGGAGGCGCTCTTCGGCATCATTGAAGCCTATGAGCGTGATTTTGCCAAGCACCCGAATACAAAGGAATTCCCGAAAATCTCTCTGATCTGGAAGTCGATCCCCTCCCAGCTGGCACGGGAAAACAAGAAGTTCATCTACAAGGTCGTGAAGGAGGGCGCCCGGGCCCGGGAGTATGAGGACGCGCTGCAATGGCTGGTGGACGCCCGGCTGGTGCATAAAGTCTACCGCAGCACTGTGCCGAGGCTGCCGATGGCTGCCTATGACGATCTAGCAGCATTCAAAATCTATCTGGCAGATGTGGGCATTCTCCGGCGTCTGGCCCAGCTTTCCCCCACCGCTTTTGGCGAGGGCAATCGGCTGTTCACAGAGTTCAAAGGCGCGCTGACGGAAAACTATATACTGCAAACGCTGGTCACTCAGTTTGAAGTTCTCCCCCGCTATTGGAATCAGAACAACCCGCCCTATGAAGTGGACTTCCTCATCCAGCGGGAGAACGATATCTTCCCCGTGGAGGTCAAGTCCGGAGCCAACACCGGAAGTAAGAGTCTTCGGAAGTTCAGGGAACTGTTCCCGGAAGAAGTCAAGCTCCGCATCCGCTTCTCTCTGGACAATCTGAAGCTGGATGGTGATATCCTGAATATCCCTCTGTTTATGGCGGATCAGACTGACCGGCTGATCGGGATGGCGTTAGGATAGACACGGCTCACCGCTTACTATACCACTTTTGCCTTAAAGTCGCGGAATAACATCTCCGTATTTTGCCAAATCAGAGATGAAATTATAATCGAAGTCCCCTTTCTCATCAACCCAGTAATTCCCATCGTAAAGGATCTTGTTTTGTTCCTCTCCCGAATTCAGAAACACCGTAAAACAAAATGTCTCGTCATGATCTCCGGTGTACGCTTCGTCAAGATAAATCTGCACCTCATATCCGTCGTCACCAGGATTCTCTCCTTTCAGTTCTCCGACCGGATCAAACGCAACTTCATTTAAATTCGAGATAACCGATTTGATCGCCTTCGAATTTTTAATTCGCTGATGTTCGCCCGTACTCAGGTCAGTGATCGAAATCGAATATCCGGCCTCCGGGGGAATGTCAAGCAGGACATGTCCTTTAGAGCAGCCGGTGATGATTCCCGCCAAGACAGAAAATAGAATTCCCACAATTGATATTTTCACCAATTTCTTATCCATTTTGTCCCTCCTTGCTTCTATATACGATTGCCCTGATATCTCTATCCGTTGAGGCATTGGGAAAGAATGATATCATTTTGAGTGATAGGAAATTCCGAGCCTTTTTGGCTTAAAATCAAGTAAAATCCGGCGTTCCCACCATGTCGTACGGCGTCACCTGGTACACGTAATAATTGAGCCAGTTCGTGTACAGGTTGTTGGACGTCGCCCGCCAGGTAAGCAGAGGTTTATTTTCCGGGTTATCGTCTTTATAATAATTCTTCGGTATGTCGATTGGCAATCCCTTCGCCAGATCCCGTTTATACTCCGTATCCAGCGTCACCCTGTCATATTCCGGATGTCCCATCACAAAGATCTGCCGGCCGTCCTGTGCCATAGCAAGAAAAAGTCCCGCCTCCTCGGATCTGGCCAGCACCGTCAGTCTCTCATCCGCAAGGATCTTTTCCATCGGCACATCCGTATGGCGGGAATGCGGCGCGAGAAAAACGTCGTCAAACCCTCTCACCAACGGGATCTTCCGGTTCAGGACTCTGTGCCAGAACAGCCCGAACATCTTTTTTTCCAGCGGTACCTTTTCGATACCATAGTGATAATACAGTCCGGCCTGCGCGCCCCAGCACAGATGCATGGTAGACGTCACGTGAGTCTTGCTCCACTCCATGATCTCCTTCAATTCCTCCCAGTAATCCACTTCCTCGAACGGCATCTGCTCTACGGGAGCGCCGGTAATGATAAATCCGTCGAAGTTTTCATCTCTGATCTCTGAAAAAGTCTGATAGAATTTGTTCAGGTGGCTGGTCGGCGTATTCTTCGACACATGGCTGGTCACATTCACAAAAACCACGTCCACCTGAAGCGGCGTATTGGAAAGAGAACGGAGAATCTGCAGCTCTGTATCCTCCTTCAAAGGCATCAGATTTAAAAGCCCAATCCTGATCGGCCTGATATCCTGATGAGTAGCCCGGTGTTCATCCATCACAAAAATATTTTCGCTTTCCAGTATCTCTTTTACCGGAAGGTCGTTCTGTACTCGAATCGGCATAACTATTCCCTTTCTTTCTCTTCTTTTTCATCATGCTCCGAAACCTGTTGTTCCGAAAATACGTAAACTCCCGAATCGTCCACATAGCTGAATTCGTCATAACAGGCGGACGGCGCGGGCAGATTCTTTTTTTCCAGTTTATAATTGATCACCATCTGTACGATATAATAAATAACCGCAAACGCAGGTACGCCAATCAGCATTCCCAGGAATCCAAACAGGCCGCCGCCGAGCAGGATTGCAAAAATAACCCAGAACGCCGACAGGCCGGTAGAATTTCCCAGAATCTT
>CANRMH010000148.1 GCA_947631695.1 uncultured Lachnospiraceae bacterium
AAAAATTTCCAAAACCTTTTCGTTTCGTCCCATTTTGTCTCTGACCAGAGTGTTCAGCTTTCCGTCGGAGAAAGTTCCGGCGCCTCCTTCGCCAAACTGTACATTGGAATTTGGCTTCAGCTCTCCGCCCTCCCAGAACTCATTTACGTCCCGGATCCGTTCCTCCACCGAAGCTCCCCGCTCCAGGAGCAGGGGGCGGTATCCCATGCAGGCAAGCTGATAGGCGCAGAAAAGTCCGGCCGGTCCGCTTCCGATCACCACCGGCCTTTCATTCAGGATCTCCCGGCCTTTCGGCCGGAAACAATATCCCGTGTCGGTCACGAAAGAGATCCTGCTATTCTTCGCTCTTTTCAGAATTTCCTTTTCCTGGCGCACGGAAACGTCTACCGTATATACGTAAAACAGATCCGGTTTCTTTCTCGCGTCCAGGGACTGTCTGCGTATCCGGAAAGAAAAGTCCGTCCCTTTCCTCAGGCGAAGCGTATGGAAAATCTTATTTTTCATGTCCTCCTCGGTATGGTCTGTCCGAAGTTTTAACTGACTGATCCGGATCATATATCCTCCTGTTCCCGTGCCGCGTCCTCCCCTGCCAGGTATCCTGTCGTCCATGCCCACTGCAGGTTGTATCCGCCGCACATTCCGTCCGCATCGAGCAATTCCCCGACGATATAAAGGCCGGGAACCAGAAGGGATTCCAGGGTATCCTCGCGGACTTCGGATAACAGCACTCCCCCCGCGCATACCTGGGCCTGGGCAAAAGAATTGGTACCCTTGATCGGTATAATAAAATGTTTGCACACATGTATCAGTTCATCCAAAGACGATGAGGAAAGCCGGCCAATTTCCTGCCCCGTGGAGATATGCGCCCGCCTTAAAAGCACCGGGATCAGCTTATGGTGCAGGATCCCGCTCAGCATTTCTGATGCGGTCCGCCGCGGCTCCAGCCGTCTCTGGGCAAGCAGGTATTCCGAAAATTCCTTCTCTGAAAGCGAGGGAAGGAAATCCGCCGCCACATGGATTTCTTTCTCTTGGTACAATCCCATCGAGGCATATCTGCTGATCTGGAAAACCGGAATTCCGGAAATCCCGTAATCGGTAATTTGAATTTCACCTGTATCCCGCGCGGCAGATCGTCCGTCAACATATAATGTAACCGCGGCGTCGGCGCGGACGCCCGCGATTCTTTTAAAATATGTTTCTGATGAACGGAGCTGAACCAGGGCGGGTACGACCGGGGCAAGGGAATGTCCCATCTGCCCGGCCAGCAGATATCCGCTTCCGTCGGAGCCGAGCTTTTCCGCAGCCCTCCCGCCGGCCGCCAGTATCACCCTGTCCGCCTTGCAGTCGAATGTAGATTTGGCGGTCCGTATCAGAAATTCACCGGATCTTTTTTGTATGGATTCCACATGAACTCCGGTACGCACCGTTATGTTCAGTCGTCTTATTTCCAGACTCAGCGCCTCCAGGATCGTGGAGGCCTGCCCCGTTCTCGGGTAAACGCAGGAGTCCCTTGTTTTCGTCAGCACGCCCAGTTCCCGGAAGAAACGCAGCGAGTCGCCGCTCCCAAACCGTTCCAGCACAGATGCGATGCGTTCCGGGGATTCCCCGCGGAAATATTCCGGTCCCATCTTCAGATTCGTAAAATTGCATCGGCCGTTTCCCGTGGAAAGCAGCTTTCTTCCGATTTTTTCCTGATGTTCCAGTATCGTTACGCAGGCGCCTTTGCGGGCCGCCGCTATCGCGGCTGTCATCCCGGAAGCTCCTCCTCCGATCACGCAGATTCGTCTCATAGCGTTACAAGCCCCTCCCGAACCAGATATTCCAGCGACATCAATATTCCCAGTTTCGCATGCGGCCAGGTCAAACCTCCCTGAAAGTAAACGGCATAGGGAGGCCTCACAGGCCCATCCGCGCTCAGCTCAATGGAGGATCCCTGCACGAACGCGCCGGCGGCCATGATCACATCGCTGTCATAGCCGGGCATGGCCCACGGCTCCGGGGAAACATAGGAATCCACCGGGGCTGCGGCCTGTATCCCCCTGCAAAATGCGATCAATCTGTCCGGAGAACCCAGCTCCACGGCCTGAATGATATCGTGGCGTTCCTCCTGCCCGTCCGGAATAACCGGGAATCCAAGCTCTTCATAGATGTTCGCGGCAAAAACCGCGCCTTTCAGAGCGCTCGCCGTTACCGTGGGGGCAAGGAAGAGTCCCTGGTAAAACGATTGCATAACGCCCAGGGAAGCGCCTACTTCTCTGCCAAGTCCGGGCGCCGTGAGCCTGCGGGCGCAGGCCTCGATCAGATCCTGTCTGCCGGCAATATAACCGCCTGCGGGGGCAAGCCCTCCGCCGGGATTTTTGATCAGAGAACCGACGACCAGATCGGCTCCTGCTTCGCTCGGCTCGATCCTCTCCACGAATTCCCCGTAACAGTTGTCTACCATACACAGAACGTCCGGTTTTATTTGCCTGATAAACTTTATCAGGCCGCCGATCTGAGAGACGGAAAAACTGGGCCTTGTCTGATATCCCTTTGACCGCTGGATCGCAACCATCTTTGTCCGGCTGTTTACGGCCGATCTGATCTTTTCGTAATCAAAAGCACCGTCCTGCAGAA
>CANRMH010000149.1 GCA_947631695.1 uncultured Lachnospiraceae bacterium
GAGAACGCGGTTCCGGAATCCGAGAAGGAGAAGTATACGGAGGACAGCTGGAAGGCGTACGAGGACGCGCTCGCGCAGGCGAAGGAAGTCCTCGGCAGGGAGATCATCACCCAGAAGGAAACGGACAGAGCCGCCCGGAGACTGGAAGATGCCCGCAACAGGCTGCGGCCGGTGGACGACGACTCCTACCTGGTACAGAATATCTTCCAGGATGTGACAGCGGGCGACTGGTTCGTGGACGAGGTGCAGTATGTCTATGATAAAGATATTATGAGCGGCCTGAAGGATGCAGACGGGCAGCCGACAGGATTTTTCGGCTCCACGGTGGAGTTAAGCCGCGGACAGTTCGCGACGATCCTGTACCGGATGGCGGGCGGGGACAGCCAGACGGGAAGCCTTGCGCCGGACGGAGAGGTAAAGAGCTTTCCGGATGTAGACTATGAGGATAGCCAGGTCTTTTACCGCTACGCGGTGAAGTGGGCGAGCAGCGGAAACGTGGGGATCATCAAAGGCTATGAAGATACAGGAGAGTTCGGGCCGGGAAGAGATATCACCCGGGAAGAGATGGCCACGATGATGTATCGCTACGCGGCCTATAAGGGATACACGCTGGAGGAATCCTCGGATATGACGGAATTTCCGGATCAGGGAAAGGTGAATCCGAAACTCCGGACAGAGATGGGATGGGCAGTGAAAACGGGACTCATCACCGGAAATGAACACAAAGGGAGGCCGAATACGCTGGATCCGCAGGATCCGACCAGCCGTGCGGTGTGCGCGACGATCATCCAGAGATTTCTGGAAAATGTAGCGAAGTAACAAAATAATATAGAAGCGGTAGAAAACGAAAAATCTTCTATTACCAAAAACGCGAGGCGGCCGATTTCCGGCCGCCTCAGTTGATATCGGGGAATTTGTAGATGTGCTGTACCCATACGCGGATTTGCAGAAGATTGAGGAGGAAAAGGTTCATACTATGGCGCTTCGGGAGATTTTCTGACCTGAAGACATGGGATAAACGAGAGGTTATACGCATCTACCGCTACGCCTTCTCCGTATTTCCCACTGTAGCATTGCAGGGCTTCTTGAAGGAACCAGGCGGGGACATTCAGGTATTCTGCAAGCTCATAATCTTCCCTGCAGCCATTTTCGTATGCTCTGACCAGTCCCCTCAAGCCGAACATCCGGTTGTACGCCCAGAGGCGGGCCTGCTGTTCCTGCTTGCAGTTGTGCAGGTCTTTCGGATCAATGATGTTGCCCACAGAGGTGAAATAGTGTCCGAGTTCTTCCGCCAGCACGCAGGCCTTCTCTGCGGAAGTTCCAAGCTTTTTGCTTAATAAAATGGTCTTATCACAGTAAAGGCCTTTGAGTCTGTCGCTGTTAAAATTATGATAAATGATAGTAATGCCATGCTGTCTGGCTTCTTCTTCCAATTCTTCAAGCATGTCCAAATTTCCCGCCTCCCTTTTGCATATGCCTTACTTTTCAGAGCGGACTATTTTGATGCGCGTTTCTTCTTTACAAATTCCGCAAACTGCCGGATTTCGTCCAATTCATCTTCCGTATAATCCTTACCGTCAAAATGAGCGGCTAGAGTCAACGGTTCGGCATCGTCGGCAAAATAATCCAGATCTACACCGTAAACCTTCGCGATTTTGGACAGAATATTGATGTCCGCCCGCGTACTGTCACGCTTTATGATCGAATGAAGCGTCTGCGGCGCGACGTCGATCTTACGTGCCAAATCGCTTACATGGGTTCCGTGCATTTCCATCAGTTGAGTGAGTTTTACTCCCAGCCCCATAGTTACACCTCTCTTTCTTTCACAAGCATAACATACGCAAATGAGAATTTCAAGAAATAAAATTAAAAAAACGAATAACTCCTTCTTGCCCAAAATAACCGCAAATGAATAAATATTAAAAAATAAAAACAAAAAAGGAGTTGACAAAATACGCAATTGAGTATAATATAGCAAACAAGCACTCAAACGAATAGGAGGTGACGAATATGAGAGCAATGATCTGTACGATTTCAGGTTTGGGAATGAGCGCGGTCGCATTGTTGTTCGGCGGCTGAAGTAAAGGACTGGCTTCCCTGATGTTATTTATGGCTGTTGATTATGTATCCGGGGTGGTCGTAGCCGGAGTTTTCCGACGGAGCAAAAAGACGCAGGGCGGCGGCCTGGAGTCGAAAGCGGGCTTCAAGGGACTGTGCAGGAAGGGAATGATCCTGCTCTTCGTAATGGTTGCCGCAAGGCTGGACATGTTGATTGGGACGACATACATCAGGGATGCGGCCGTGATTGGATTCTCAGTGAACGAACTGTTGTCCATCGTGGAGAATGCGGGGCTGATGGGCCTTCCGCTGCCCGGGATACTGACGGAGGCCGTGGAGCTTTTGTCCGGGGAGACGCACCATACGGGAGCGTCCTAAAGGAAAGGTATTATGAAAAAAAGAATGAAAAAAAGAAAAAGGAGGAACCTGTTGTGAAAAAGGAAAGAATCTTACAGGAGGTACCGGAAAAGAGGGACCGGTACACGAAACATTTTCAGATGGAACGAAAAGGCATGGCGGCGGCGATGTATCCGGCGCCGGTGCATTACCAGGAAGAC
>CANRMH010000150.1 GCA_947631695.1 uncultured Lachnospiraceae bacterium
TAAAGAAAAACTGTATGATTGGGAAGAGGTTTCGGCTTCTTCCCGTTATTTTTGCCAACTATAATTTTACACTAACTGCCACACATATTTCGACGACATTTTTCCATACGTCCCTCGACAAACCGCGCCGCCAAAGCGGGCGTCCGCAGACCGCGGCAGTCCGGAAGCATCCGCCAAAAAGCGGCGCTGCGTTTCCCGCAATAACAGAAAGCGAGACGCCGTTACGGACGCCCCGCTTTCTGCCGGATATTTTATTTTTCAACTGTGATATGATTTTCTGCCAGACAATTATGCCCGTCATTCTTATAATTTTCTTTTTCATTGAAGAGAACAACCGTTGTCCCGGAAGGTTTTCTGACCAGATCCGCTATCGCGTATTCCGCGTAAGATCCCGCCGCCTGCGTCTGCGTTCCTGTCACGGAAACATTACTGTCCGAGCTTGTGATGCCGGCCAGACGGTATCTGCTTACGCACATCTCTTCTATTTTATAAGCGCTGCTGATCGGTATTTCTTCAAAAGTATAAGACATGGAGACTTTTCCGGCTTTCTTGTATTTCTCCACATACTCCTGAGTAAATTCAAAGACATGGTGGAACGTATAAAATTTCCCGTCGGTTCCCATACCGGATATTTTAACAAGAAATATGGGATTTCCATGCTCCCACCAGATTTCTTCATCGGAAGACCGGATTTCTTTTTGAACTGTCAGATCTCCGGTTTTTATTGTGCTTACCGACGTGACCGCCGCATTGTCCGACGTAATCTTCAGGTAATTATTTCGGTTTTCAGGCTGTTCGCCGTCGGAGGCGGTTGCCGAAGCAGGGAAATTGGCTCCGATCTCTTTTGTCAAAATCTCGGGTGTTTCCCCCACCACGATCCGTCCCTCCGGCCCCGTCTTTCCTTCCGTAACCGTGACCGCATCATCCTCGACAATCCTGTTATTGTCATCCACCTCATAAAGGTAATATCCGCCCGGTTCTAGGGACGCACAGGCGCTTCCGGTATTGCTGCCGGCGGGGACAACAACCGTCAGAAGCTTTTCATATTCCTTTACCTGACCGCTCTGTTTGGTTTTGCAGCAGACGAAATGAAACGTCCTGTTCTCCGTGACGTTTGCCCCTTCTATTTTCTTTGTAACGGTCAGCTCAGGGTTTTCCTGCCGGTTAAACACAAGATACGGAGATACGATGGATACCGTAAGCAGCCTGGATAAATTAGACGACGAATAATAGGTAAGCCTCTGCAAGCTGTTCGACCTTACGATCTGGTTCGCCCCGCGTGTAGAGACGCCGTAGGACGAATATTTAACCGGGAACGACCACTGATGATCTGCGGCTGTATAATCCCCGTCGGTCATTTTATCGATATACCAGTATATCGTCTTTGTACTGCGCACATAAATATGTGTAATCCCGGTTTCCCCCGCTGCGTTCCAGACGTTTTGCGGCACCCCTTTTGCGTAACCGGAAGACGGGACGTCCAAAATCTTCCAACTGTTGTCCAGCCGACTTTCATCCAGGGAAAACGAATCCCCCAGCTGATCCGTATAAAAAGCATCCTGCCCCTGAAGGGTAATCCGATATTGTTCGTCCATCCTTTCACGGATTTTCTCCAAAAGCTGTCCAAACTGTCCCGTGTTTCTGATAAATGCGGCGTTTCCACTCGAGTCCGCCGCGTTGACCCGCTTCCACGTTGCGGCGTCGCTCTGGTTCACACAGACTCCGCAGGCGTAAATTGTTGTGTTCTCCATTTTCTTCAGCTCAGTAATCTCATTCTCTCCGTTGATCTTTGGATTGTCAACATCCGAAGGATATCCCTGAAATCCCTGCGGCATCCCGTCTGTCAGAAAGATGATCAGCGTTTTCTTCTTCCGATCCTCTTCATCCCGGCGATTCATATAATTGATCGCCATGGAAAACGCCCGGCTCCAGTTCGTCCCGTTATAGGTGAACGGATGATGTATCTGTTCCAGAAGAACATTCAGCTTGCTGCTCTCCACAAAATCCAGGCTGTCGGTCCCCGCTTTCTGCGTGATAGCGCCTTTCGTGAGATCATCGGACAGCGTGGAAGGAGAACCGAAGGATGAGGAATTTTTCCAGTGCCCGGCTGCCGGCACGTCTCCCCAAAAAGGAATATAGGCGATCCTGCTGTTTTTATTTTTTGCGAAGATTTCCCTGGCGAGCGATTCCATCAGATTCATAGACTGCGACAGACGGTCGGACATTTCGCATTCCGCGGTTACCACGCTGAGATAGTGATTCCCGTGGAAGGTATAGATCTGGCTTTCATCCAAAAAATACTGATATTCCGATCCAACCGTCAGATTTCCTTCCGCCGTAAGCATTCCTTTCCCCCGGACTACCCTGCGCCCCGCGTTCAGATAGCCGACCGCCTCTTCCCGGCTTTCCAGTTTTCTGTAATGGTGCAGATCCGTATCAAAGATATTGTACAGGTTATTTCCCTGAACAAACGTCCCCTTTTCCGCTCCGGAGATCGCGTCGTCATTGATAAGAAGGTAATAATGATTTTCCAGCTGGCAGGGAGAATTGAACGTCGTCTCCTCATGGCACAGCGCTTTACCCTTAAACCCCTGCTCGTCCTGATTTAATTTCGTCTTATACTCCGGGTCCTGCACCAGTTCTTCCGCCGTTTCCGAATAGCCGGAAAAATTGCGGATCGGATACCAGGAAACGTCGGTGCGGTCGTCCAGTTCCAGATTCTCCCGCACCAGCTGGGTCTTAAATCCAAAATTGGAATCCATGGAGCCGGACTTGTCCTGTATCAAGATCACATCCATATCCTCGTTTCCTGTAATACTTCCGGAATTGGAGCGGTACTGCAGCGTGATCTTCGCGTCTCCGTCAAACGGATCTGTCCACTCGGCGCGCTTTCTGATATTTACCGTCAGTTCTTCCGCCTTGTCTTCCATCAGCGTCTGAATATCTCCTTCCCCGAAAGCGGCCTGATACCGATCCACAACAACAGGAGGTTCCGACGCCCTGACCGAAACCGCAGACGCAAAAAGCGCAAAAATAAGTATCATAGCCGTTTTTCTGCCTTTCTGTTTCATAATGACCCTCCCCGCTCAGTTTGCCGTCCTTCTATGCTTTGAAACGCCGCTTTGTAATCAGAAAATCCGTCCGACTGCACGGATTCAAACATCACGTCCAGATCAAATTCCAATCCGCCTTCCGCTTCCGCGCCGTCATTTAACCGGATATGTGTAAAAACCGGATCCGTCTTCTGCCCTACCTTCAAAATGTCTTTATAATAGAGCCACCCGTCCGCGCCTTCCTGCCATTTGCTTAAATTAAATCCCTCGTTATCATCCGTGTAATAATCAAAAAATTTTTCCGCGCGGCTGTCTGACAGCACAATCCTCCCTCTGACATAACAGTCCACCGATCCTGTATTGACCGCGCGCGGCGCTTTGACCGTTTTTTCTCCCGGCTTTGGAGGATCGAACGGCTCCTCCGCCTCCACGCTATTGATTCCTGCGCTCACGGAATTATTCTTCTGACCTCTGTCCGTAAAGTACGCGCTGACCGCCCGATATCCGGCAAACTGTACGACCGCAAAAAGGAGTACAGCTATCAAAATTCTTCGATTTCTTTTACCCATTCGCATGCTCCTTTCTCCTCTGCTTCTGTCCTGTTTTTCCATATGCCGCGCACCCTGCAAGCGCCGTCCCGCAGACCGCCGCCGCGATTAGGATCTTTCCCGGGAAAGACTTGAGGAAAAACACTGCGTATCCTGCATACGGAATGGCGGCGATTGTTTTTCCCCTGTAATTTGACTCTGTTGTAGTGATGCCGTCCCCCGTCTTATTGGCGTCTCCCTTTGTCGCGATTCCTTCCCGCGTAACGGAAACAACCCTGTGCGTCACCGTTTTGTCTTTTCCCTTTTCGAAAGATATAATATCGTTTACACAAATTTCGTTATACGGAGTTTTGGTGTCTACAAGGCAGACGCTCCCTACAGGGATTTCCGGTTCCATAGAACCGGAAATCACCACGTAGGGCTGAATACCCCGAATGGTCAGCGCCGCATATGCAAAACAAATGATGAGCAGCAAAAAAATTAAAAAATCCGTAAAGATACCACCTATTCTTTTCACTTGCCTCTCCTTCCCGCAAATCGCCTGGCCGAAAGGAAGATCGCGATAAATCCGAGCGAAAGCGCCGCGCATAACATATATGCAAAAAGCCTGCCGGAATCCCCGGTCCGCACCGGTTTCACCGTATTGGAGGACGATTTCGGCATTGCCTCCGTAGAAAAAATCCATCTGACGGCCGCCTCCCTGAGCGAGAAATCATTATCCATCTCTTCCGGGATGGAAACAGTGAACTTCAGCTCCCCTTCCTTTTTTGCATTCAGCGTGCATAGAAGCATGTCCTGCGAAATTGCGTCTCCCTTCAGGCTTCCCTCATACAGCACAACGTTCTTCCCATTGGCGTTCACTGCGATTTTTATCGTTATCCTGTCCAGAAGGTCCTTGTCTTCCAGCCATTCATTTCGGAAATATAATTCTACGGGATGGTCTGAAGAATTCCTCAGCGCCGCCGTGCCGGTAAAAGAATCCCCCGGCATCAATTTTGGAAAATCGGCAAAGAAATCATCCGGGGATGCAAACAATTCCCTGCTGCCGCCCTGATACTCAACCGCAAAAGAACTCTGTTTTGCGGCAATCTGCCGGATCGTATACCCGTCGCTTGTCCTGCTTGCTTTGATCCGGGTATCTCCCCACGGGGATGCGGACTGGAAATCGGGAGTAAAATGTTCTCCCTGCACCGCGTCCACCTCCACCTCCATTTGCAGCGTATTTTCCTCCGCGCTCTGAGGCATATCCGCGGGAAATTCTATTTCGCTGAAGAAATCCGCACTCTCGCCGCTATTAAGTATTTCCTTATAATAATAGAAACCATCCTCCTTTCGTAACCATTTGTCCGTATCGATGCCCTGCACCATTTCACGGCTCATCCATTCCTGCTCTTCCCTCCAAAAATATCTTGCTCTGATATAACAGGGTTCCGCTCTATTTGTAATTCTTGGGATTTTAGAGATTTTTGTTCCTGGCATTACCAGTGGATTTTCTACCCATTTTGACTCTGAACCATCCTGATTTTTCTGATATTCCGAAAGTTGGATGTCAATTTGACCGGTAGAGAGAGAATTTACGACTGATGCTGATGTCGCTGCATAAGTTGACACAGCGAAGAAGCAGGAGAGAAGCAGAAAAAGGACTAAAATCATCTTTGATTTTTTCCTCAAAAACATATTCTCCTTTCATCCGTCCGGAAACTTTGGCTGCCTGCTGCATCCCGTTTCCAAACTGCCTCTTGCGGCTATAAAGACTGATTCTTTAACACTTCCCACACTTCCTTTGGAGAAGCTTTCCCGTCAAGGATGTTCTCCGTCTGGATCCCGTACGCATAGACGCCGATATCCATCACCTTTTCTTCCAGCCCCTGTCCTTCCACTGCATTCGCAAACACAACGGACTGAAACAGCGGCGGAGTAACCTCGTCCTTCGCGAGTCTGGTACAGCTTTGATCCGAACCGTATGCATAGAGATAAACATTCATTCCGGAGTCATCGTCCTTTCTGACGTCCCCGATCCGGGTCCATCCCTCGTTCGCCTCGAAATCCCAGAGCTGCACGTCTTTTGCCGGATTCTTTGTGCCATCCGGATTCGCCGTTGCAATGTGCGCGCAGGGAATTCGGACTTCCATGAATACATATTCGTCGTTTACGCCGTCATTGAGAATCCTGGGATCTTTCCCGATCCGCTTCCCCGGAGTCAATCCTTTTCCGTTATCCGGATCCCATCCCGGCTCCTGCAGATCCAGAGAAACCTTTCCCACAGTGAAGCTGTTCTCCGCCGCGTCCGTATCTGTAAAGTACGCCATAATGCTGCCGATACTCAGGGCCACACATAATCCCCCAATCAAAAGCAGCCGCTTTATTGCCTGTCGCTTCATATTGTTTGTCACAGGAGATGCTCTGACCTCCATTTAACCTCCTTTTCTTTTTTTTGTTCTTTGTGGCCGCAAAAAACTATATTTATATTATATTCTGTTTTTGAGATTAGTCAACATAATTCATAAAATATTTATCATTTTTTTCCGGTCCGCCTCAGCGCGATCCCCCGGAGCGCTTTTTGTCTTGCGGGGAACGAAATCTCCCGTAAGACAAAAAAAAGATGCCGTATTTGGCATCTTCTTTTTAAAAATTGATCTGTCCCTGCAGCCAGATATTCCCTTTAAACCTTCGTCCGACCTCCGGTTCCCCTACAATCTCCCTGACCGGGACCAGAATGTCGAACTGAAGTTCATTTACGTCAAGCTTCATAATATACAGCTCTTCGCCGGTATCTTTATTCTGCACCGTGCGGATCTCCAAAATTTCTCCCATCACAGAGTACCTGTCGCATTCTATACCGTAGGGCATAAAATATGTATCCACGATACTGAAGATATCCTCCGTGATCAATCTCCTGGAAACCTGTGAATAAATGTCGATATCTTCCAGGGTCAAACTTTCAATTGCCGCCGGATCTCCGTTTTTTGCGGCGCTTAAAAGAGTCCTTCTGTTTCGGGATTCCTCTTTTTTCAGTTTCCGCTGCTCCGCATTTTTTAATATCGGAAGCAAAATGGTCCCGCCGTTGCATAGCCCGGATAACGTGACGGATTTGCTGTCGATCTTTCCGTTCCTGTTTTTCGCCTCGATCATATATTCTACGGCGTTCTGCACATAAAAGATAAGGCTGATCCCCACTTTGACGTCCTCGCAGATTCCCACATAAGCCTCCCTGTCCATGTGTTTTTCCACAGTCACATCCGCGTATGAGGTGATTCCGCCGCCGATAAAATAGGGAAAATAATATTTTCTCTCAAAATTTTCAGACATGTCCTGATCCCCGCAGAGCGAAACCCCGATTCCCGGACAGCACTCCCTGCGGTACTCGCAAAAATCCATCTCAGGATCCAACGCGATCAACTCATGGCTGGTAAACGCCGTCTGAGCTTCCTTTAAAAAAGCGTTCAACTGTGTTTTTGAAACAATATTCCCATAACCAATCGATTTTAAATACTTATGCATTTGCCTTCTTCCCTGCAATCCAATCTCAGATACTTCTATTTTTTCTTTTCTATCCTCTTCATTCCGCCCATATACGGCTGAAGTACTTCCGGTATCCGGACGGATCCGTCTTCCTGAAGATTGTTTTCCAAAAATGCGATCAGCATTCTCGGAGGCGCCGCTACCGTATTATTCAGAGTATGCGCGAAATATTTTTCGTTTGCTCCCTTGACGCGGATCCCCAGCCTTCTTGCCTGTGCGTCTCCGAGATTGGAACAGCTTCCCACCTCGAAATACTTTTTCTGTCTCGGGGACCATGCCTCCACATCGCAGGACTTCACCTTCAGATCGGCCAAATCTCCGGAACAGCATTCCAGTGTGCGGACCGGAATATCCATGGAACGGAACAGATCCACCGTATTCTGCCACAGCTTCTCGTACCAGTATTTACTGTCTTCCGGCTTGCACACAACGATCATTTCCTGCTTTTCAAACTGATGGATCCGGTAAACTCCCCTCTCCTCAATGCCGTGCGCGCCTTTTTCTTTCCTGAAACACGGTGAATAACTCGTCAATGTCTGAGGAAGCTGACTCTCATCCAGCATCGTGTCAATAAATTTTCCGATCATGGAATGTTCGCTGGTTCCGATCAGGTACAGATCCTCCCCTTCGATTTTGTACATCATCGCATCCATTTCCGCAAAACTCATAACCCCCGTCACGACATTGCTCCGAATCATAAAAGGCGGAATACAGTATTTAAACCCTCTCGATATCATAAAATCGCGGGCATACGCAAGAACGGCAGAATGAAGCCTTGCAATATCTCCCATCAGATAGTAGAACCCATTGCCTGCCACCTTGCCCGCGCTCTCCAGATCGATCCCGTCAAAGCTTTCCATAATATCCGTGTGGTACGGAATCTCATAATCCGGCACAACCGGCTCGCCAAACCTCTCAATTTCCACGTTTTCGCTGTCGTCCCTGCCGATCGGCACGGACTCGTCGATCATATTCGGAATTGTCATCATAATTTTTCTGATTTTGGCTTCCACCTCTTTTTCTTCCGCTGAAAGAGCCGTCACTCTGTCTGCGTCCGCCTGAACCTGCGCTTTCAATTCCTGGGCTTCCTCGCGTTTTCCCTGAGCCATACAGACGCCGATCTGTTTTGATATTTTGTTCCTGTTGGCGCGAAGCCCCTCTACTTCCTGCTTAATATCTCTATTCTGCTGATCCAGCTTCAATACTTCGTCTACAAGCGGAAGTTTCTCATCCTGAAATTTTTTTCTGATATTTTCCTTTACCGCCTCCGGATTGGTTCTTACAAATTTAATATCTAACATTTTTCTCACCTCATACTTTTATTTCTCTTTGATGTTCTTCATTTCCATTGCATATGCCTCGCTGAAAACAGCTTTGTCAAGCGCCTCGGCCTCTTCCTCGGAGAGTTCTACATAACTTTCCCCTTTTATAATTTCCTTGATATAAGTGTAGCAGCCTTCCCTGCTGTGCATCGCGTTCAGCACCCAGCCGCTGTTGTTTTCATCCAGCATAGCGACCGCAAAGCTCAGCTTTCCGCCCATCTCATTAAATGCATCGTACTTTACAATTCCGAATTTCTGAAAATTCTTTTCCAGCTTTCTGTAAATGTTTTTGATATCCTGACGGTTCTGCCTCGTCATCTTAGCCAGAGCGTCGATCTCAGAAAACTTCGAAAGAACGCTCTCTTCCAGATTTTTCCCATCTTTTCCGCGCATAAACGAATTATAACTGCTTTTTAACCGATCATACCTCAATACCACACTCGCATACAGAATAAACAGAATAATGATCAGCGCAAGCAGAAAGAGCAGCAAAAACGCCGGATCGATTCCTAGTTTTTCCAGTATCTTACTTTTCATATTTTTTATCCTTCTCCTTTTTCAATTGACATAATCATATCGAACATACGTTCTAGTTCGCTGTCCGAGTAATATTCAATCTCTATCTTTCCTTTTCCTTTTCCCTTCGGCAACACTTTCACCTTAGTCCCCAAAATTTGTTTCATTCTCTCTTCCAGGTTTTCATAGATAAACGATTTCTCCAATATTGTCTCTCGTTTGGCCTTTTTAGGCGTTTTCAATGACCGGATCAGCTTTTCTGTCTCTCTGACGCTTAATTTTTCATCAAAAATTTTGTTTGCGAGGATATACTGCTGTTCCTGATCCTCGATGGCTAACAAAGCTCTCGCATGTCCGGTGCTGATCATATCGTCGATGATCATCCGCTGCACTCTTTCTTCCAGTTTAAGCAAGCGCATAGAATTTGTGACGGCCGTACGGCTTTTTGAGACCCGCTCTGCAACTTCATCCTGTTTCAGATGAAATTCTGTCAAAAGCCGCTTAAACGCCTGCGCCTCCTCGATGGGATTCAGATTTTCACGCTGGATATTTTCAATCAGAGCAATTTCCAGCACTTCCTGTTCCGAATATTCCTTTATAATGACGGGGACTTCTTTCAATCCTGCCAGCTTAGCCGCTCTCCATCGTCTTTCTCCCGCAATGATCTCATAATAATCCTTTTGCTTCCTTACGATCAGCGGCTGGATGATCCCGTACTGTTTTATGGAATCCGCCAATTCTATCAGAGAATCCTCCTCAAAATTTCTTCTCGGCTGTTCTCTGTTTGGTTCTACAAGATTAATTTTTACCATTTCTTCCCCGGACTTTTTTTCTTCCGAAGTAACGTTCATCTCTGATTTTGCGTTTAAAAGCTTATTTTCAGGAATCAAACTGTCCAGACCTTTTCCAAGACCTTTCCTTTTTACGCCCATTACATGTTCCTCCAACCGTTATTTTTGAATCACTTCCTCCGCAAGTAAGCGGTAACTCTCAGCTCCCGTAGATCTGGAATCATATAAATTAATAGGCATTCCATAACTCGGAGCTTCTGCAAGTCTGATATTTCTCGGTATAATTGTCTTATAAATGGACTGATGCAAATTATCTTTTACATTTTCCACAACCTGAAGAGAAAGATTTGTTCTGGCGTCATACATGGTAAAGACTACGCCCTCCAGCTTCAATTCAGGATTTAACCTCTCTTTTACTAATTCGATCGTATGAATCAACTGGCTGAGACCTTCCAGAGCATGATGTTCACACTGTATTGGCACAAGCACGGTATTTGCAGTTGTCATAGCATTGATGGTCAGCATATTTAATGAAGGAGGACAATCAATAATGATAAAATCATATTGATCTTTTATTTTATGTACTTCATTTCTGATGATATATTCTTTATTTTCAATGCCGATCAATTCTATTTCCGCGGCGGACAGATTAATATTTGTAGGCAATACATCCAGATGATCCAGTACATCTCTGCATATTACATCATCTATCCCTTTTTCTCCTATGATCAGATCATAAACCGTATATTCTACTTGATCTTTATCAACTCCGAGGCCGCTTGTCATATTTCCCTGTGGATCCATATCGATAGCAAGAACCTTTTTCCCTTTTTCCGCCAGACATGCTGAAAGATTTATGGCAGTCGTAGTTTTTCCAACTCCACCTTTTTGATTTGCTATTGCAATAATTCTATCCATACTACTGACACCTTTCTTTTATTAGATAATAGTATATCATCTTTTTATCATATTATCCACAAAATGTTTCACGTGAAACAAAAATTAAAAGTTTCACGTGAAACATCAAGAATTTATCCGTTACAAAGGCTGTCTGGACGGCACGCCCGCCTTCCTGGGATATTTTTTTGGCGTCAAATGAACTTTTTTTATTTTAACAAGCGAACGTTGAATATCTGTATCCGGCAGTAAAAAATTAGTGGTATTTTCTATTTCACCGCCCAAAATATCTATAGCAGAGAGAGAATCGCTTAATTCTCTGTCAATGTTTCCGGACTTGTATGAAACAAAAAAACCATTTTCCTTTACATAAGGAATACAATATTCCGATAACACAAAAAGTTTTG
Organism: uncultured Lachnospiraceae bacterium; assembly: GCA_947631695.1. GTDB lineage: Bacteria > Bacillota > Clostridia > Lachnospirales > Lachnospiraceae > Claveliimonas. The sequence continues at coordinate 11,057 of CANRMH010000150.1, forward strand.
CGACAGCCCTGGAAACACATAAGTCGAATTGTTCTCTGTAATCCTTTCTTTTTGCAAAATCTTCAGCTCTTCCATGAACCACCGATATGTCCTTGAGTCCCAGGCAGCGTATAACTTCATTTAAAAAATTCACTCTTTTATTTAAGGAATCCAACAAGGTTATTCGGATATGAGGGAAGAGTATTTTTATTGGAATCCCCGGAAAACCAGCGCCTGTCCCTATATCTATCACATCATTTACCGCGTTCATATCCATTATTTTCACAATGGACGCGCTGTCTAAAAAATGCTTTGTGTTTACCTCGCTGCGTTCCGTGATAGATGTAAGATTCATCACTTCGTTCCATTGAACCAGTATCTTATAATACTCCTCAAACTGTTCCTCTTGCTCGTTAGTTAACATAATATTTAGCGCTTCAAATTGTTTTTCTAATACTTGAATCATAAATGAACCCCTTAGCTGTCTTTTTTACCTGAACTTAGATAGATCAATAGGACGGAGATATCTGCCGGTGAGACGCCGGATATCCTTGATGCCTGTCCTATGGATTCCGGACGGTACTTTTTTAATTTTTGAACCGCTTCCATCCTGAGGCTTTTTATCTTATCATAATCGATCTGATCCGGTATTTTTTTATGTTCTAACTTTCGAAATTGCTCGACCTGTCTCTGCTGACGCTTGATATAACCCGCATACTTCAGATTTATATCGATCTGTTCTATTACCTCTTCTCTCAGATCATCCGGAAGAAGAGGGCGGCTCTGATCTAATGTTTTTATTTTCTCGTAGGATAATTCCGGCCTTTGTATCAGTTCCGCCAGAGTTGTCCCTGAATTAAGAGGAGTGCTTCCGTAATTTTTTAATAAAGTTTGTACCTGTTCGCTTGTCCCTACATGCACCTTCCACAGACGGTCCGTCTCTTCCTGTATCAGTTTCTTCTTTAAAAGAAGTCTCTGATAACGTTTTTCCGGTATCAATCCTACCTCATATCCGATTTCAGTAAGCCGCTGGTCCGCGTTATCCTGGCGCAGCAAAAGGCGATATTCCGCCCGGGACGTCATCATGCGATAGGGTTCATGGTTTTCTTTCATGACCAGATCGTCGATCAAAACTCCTATATAAGCCTGGGAGCGATCAAGTACAATGCCGGATCGATCCTGAAGCATTCTGGCGGCATTGATCCCCGCGATCAGTCCCTGGGCCGCAGCTTCCTCATAGCCGGAACTCCCGTTAAACTGTCCTCCGCTGAATAATCCGTGGATATTTTTAAATTCCAGAGTCGGTTTCAGCTGACGGGCGTCGATACAGTCATATTCAATCGCATAGGCATTCCTGACGATCTTTACATTTTCCAATCCCGGAACCGACCGGTACATGGCATACTGCACATCCTCAGGAAGAGAGCTGGACATTCCTCCGATATACATTTCATTTGTCTCCAGTCCTTCAGGTTCGATAAAAACCTGATGCCTCTCCTTGTCTGCAAATTTTACCACCTTATCCTCTATGGACGGACAGTATCTCGGGCCGGTCCCCTCGATAATTCCTGAAAAGAGAGGAGAGCGGTGAAGATTCTCCCGGATGATATCATGCGTTTTTTGATTGGTATAGGTAAGCCAGCAGGACACCTGATCCTTTTGTATCTCTTCAGGGTCTGTTGTGAACGAAAACGGAACAATTCTTTCGTCTCCGAACTGTTCTTCCATTTTAGAAAAATCTATTGTATTTTTGTCTGCCCTGGCCGGAGTCCCCGTTTTAAAACGGTACATTTCTATCCCTAATTCTTTTAGGGATTCCGTCAGATAATTTGCCGCCTGAAGGCCGTTCGGCCCCGTATTTTTACTCACATCGCCGTAAACGCATCTTGCCCTTAAATATGTTCCCGTACATAGCACAACCGCCCGGCAGTGATAGATAGCGCCGGAATATGTCTGGACGCCTTCAATCTTTTTATTTTCATCAACCAAAATCCTTACGACTTCGTCCTGCTTGATCTCAAGATTCTCCTGATTTTCCAAAACCCTTCTCATTGTGCGGCTGTAAAGAGCTTTATCCGCCTGGGCGCGCAGGGAATGCACGGCCGGACCCTTAGAGCGATTCAGCATTTTTGATTGAATAAATGTCCGATCGATCACCTTTCCCATTTCTCCGCCGAGAGCGTCGACCTCCCTCACCAAATGTCCCTTTGAACTCCCTCCGATATTAGGATTGCATGGCATAAGAGCAATGCTGTCCACGCTTACTGTAAACAGCAATGTTGCAAATCCTAATCTGGAAGCCGCAAGGGACGCTTCGCATCCGGCGTGACCTGCCCCGACGACAACTATATCATATTTATCCTTATTTTCCCACACAGAACTTGCTGAATATCTCATCGATTAAATCTTCTCCTATCGTTTCCCCCGTAATGTTTCCAAGCGATTCATATGCATCCATCAGATCTATGGAATAAAAGTCTTCCGGCATGCCGGAGTCGATACTTTCCACTACGTTCGTTAAACTGTCATACGCATTCTTCAATGCAGATTTCTGACGCACGTTCGTAATATAAATTTCACTGTTGAAAGAAATTTTTCCGAGATAAAACATCTTTCTGATCACTTCCTTCAACTCCTGTATCCCTTCTTCATTTTTTGCGGAGATTTCCAGAATGGGAATTTCATTTTCTTCCTTATCATCTAACCGCCCTTTACAGAGAAGGCTTCTCACCATTTCTTTCCCCACAACGGCTTTCAGATCTGTTTTATTCAGTAAAACCAACGCTTTTCTGTTTTTAATAAACTCGATAATTTCATTGTCGTTTTCATCCAGAGGAGCAGAAGCGTCTATGACATAAATGATAAGATCCGCTTCCCCGGCATATTTTCTGGCTCTTTCTACCCCTATCTTTTCAATTTCATTATCCGTATTTCGAATCCCCGCAGTATCCACGATATTCAGCGTTATATCCTGAAAATGAATCGTTTCCTGCAAAATGTCCCTTGTAGTACCCGCGATATCGGTAACAATAGCCCTCTCTTCCCCTAACAGAACGTTCAATAATGAAGATTTTCCTGCATTTGGTTTTCCCACGATAACCGTGCGGATCCCTTCCTTTATTATTTTTCCGTTGTCGTAGGATTCTATCAGATCCTGCATGTCACTTTTTAGTTTCTTCACTGTATCCCTGAGTCTTTCTCCGTAATGATCCAGCTCAATATGCTCCGGATCGTCCAGAGCTGTCTCTATATAAGCGGTGTGGTAAATTATTTCTTTTCTTAATTCATTTATTTTTTTCTTTACGTTTCCTTTTAACTGGCTGACTGAACTTTTCAAAGCATATTCATTCTTTGATTGTATGATATCTATGACCGCCTCCGCCTGTGACAGATCCATTCTTCCGTTTAAGAAAGCCCTTTTTGTAAATTCGCCGGGTTCAGCGGCCCTTGCCCCGTATTTCAGCAGAGTTTCGAGGATTCTTTTCACAACGTAAATTCCGCCGTGGCAGTTGATTTCCACAGTGTCTTCCCCCGTATAACTGTGAGGACTTTTCATGATCATAAAAAGAACCTCGTCGATCGTTTCTTCCCCATCGACAAAATATCCGTAATGGATCGTATGAGATTTCTGCTCCGATAATTTTTTCTTCTTTTTTCCTCTATATACCTTATCCGCGATATTTACAGCTTCCGTTCCGCTCATTCTCACAATTCCGATACCGGACTCTGTCACGGCGGTAGAAATAGCGGCGATTGTATGATGATCCATTTCCTTGCTTTCCTTTCAGGAAAAATTTTAAAAACAACCACATAAATGTTATGTGGCTGTTTTACGTCTTTATGAGGTCTTTGATTCTTTTGGAACTGATAAAACAATTATTTTCTATTTAAAGTAACTACTACATACCTGTAGGGTTCCTCGCCCTCGCTGTGCGTATTGACCGCTTTGTCTCCTTGAAGGGCGGAATGAATGATTCTTCTTTCGTACGGATTCATCGGCTCCAGTGAAACTGCTTTTCTGGTTCTTTTTACTTTATGAGCGATGTTTCTTGCAAGATTTTCAAGAGTTTCCTTCCTTCTTCTCCGATAATCCTCCGTATCTATCTTTACTCTCACATATCCGCTCTGAGATTTGTTGGCGATACGGTTTGTCAGATACTGAAGAGCATCCAGGGTTTGTCCTCTTTTACCGATGAGGATTCCCATATTCTTCCCATTCAGATCAATATTCAGAGAACCTTCCTCATCTATGGATGAAGTAATCTCAACCTCCATATCCATAGCTTTCAACACATCCGCAACAAACTTTTCACAGGCTGCGATCGTCGCATCCTCCACCTTGACCAGTTCCGTCTCTTCTTTTAATTTTTTATTTTCTTCTTTTGCCGGCTTATTGATCTCTTTCTTTTTTTCTTCGTGATCCGCCTTTTTGTTGTTTTGCGGAGCCGGCTTTTTGTTCTCGTTCTTTACTTTTTCCCTGTTCTTTTTCTTTCCCTCTTCTTTCTTATCCGCTTTTTTCTCTTCTTTGATTCTTTCTTCTCTGACAATTTCTTCTTCAGCAGCTTCTCTTTTTTTTCTTTTTGCCCTTATAACAGCCTGCTTTGCTCCAATTCCCAAAAATCCTGAGCTTCCTTTTTCAATCACTTCATAATCCAGATGATCGCTGGTTACTCCCAGCTGAACCGAAGCTTCTGTAATCGCGTCGTCGAGTGTCTTTGCGGATACTGTAATTTCCTCCATGCCATTTCCTCCTCACTTACCTGAAACAATCCTTTGAAAAATTATTTCTGAAATTTATTCTTTATTATTAAATTTCCTGACCATATTTGCCTTAGACGCCAGACTTCCTTCTTTTGCATTATTTCTCTTTTCCTGCGCCAATCTCAGTTTTTCTTCCTTCTCAGCGCTGGTCATAGAATCTTTTCTGGCGGAATTCTGAATACTCCTTGTACTCGTCTGGGCCATCATATTTATCTTCTCTGCTTTTTCTCCTCTTTTTTCTCTCTTTTTCGCTGCTTTTTCTTTATTTTTCCCTATCAGCTCTTCCACAGACGTTTTTTTCAAAACCCGATTAACGATCACCTGCTGAATACATCTTACAACCGCGCTCACGATCCAGTAAAGGCCGATACCTGATGAGAGAGTATATACGATAAAAACAGAAATCATGGGCATCGTTATATTCATTGTTCTCATCGTACCTGCCATCGGATTGTCTTTGTCCATCTGCTGTCCGGAAACAGACTGAGAAAGCCTTGCGCTGATATATTGAGTGATACCTGAAATCAAAGGCAGCGCAATCGCAGTGATCACAATCACAGCGGGAGCCACTCCAAAGGTATCTTTCGCCTTCATCATCTGGGACGGAGACAAACTCAGATCAGGAATTGTCAAAAACCTATTCACATTTGCCGTCGCATTTTTTATTGCCGGCACATAACGCTCCATATCATAAACAACAGGATACAACGCGAACAGCAAGGGCATCTGAATCGCCAGAGGCAGGCATCCCGCCGTCATGGAAGTTCCGTATTTATCGTATACCTGCTGCATTTCTTCCTGCTGCTTCATCATGGAAGCCTGGTCTTTTTTATTTTTATATTTCTTCTGTATCGCCTGTATCTCAGGGTTCATAACAGAAGACATTCTCGATGTCTGCTGTTGTTTGATCGTCAGCGGCATCATAAGCATATATATGATAATCGTATATATAATAATAGATAAACCTACCAGTCCATTGTCGAAAGGCAATATATTATCCAATATCGTATAGATAAATTCCATTACCTTTCCCAATACCCAGGCAATCTGTCCAATAATTGGCCAATTCGCAGCCGTCAATAAAGTGCCTGCCATTTCTGCTTCCTCCATCCATGCTTATTCGATTACATAATTTTTTTCAATCAGGGAACCGGATCATATCCTCCTTTTGAAAAAGGATTACACCTCAATATTCTCCACAACGCCATAGCGCTTCCTTTTAAAGATCCGTATTTTTCAACCGCTTCTATCGCATACTGGGAACAGGTAGGGTAGTATTTACAGGACGAATATCCCTTCATGCCCGACAGATATTTCTGATAAAATCTGATACATCCTATCATGATCTTTTTCATTTCCCGTCACTCCGATATATCTACTATTTTATGGATCTTTCCCAAATGAAACAAAGCTTTTTCTATTTCCCGGTAATTCTTATCTCTGGATTGGACCCTTGCTATGACCACAATATCCAGTCCCTTTAAAAATCTTTCTTCCTGTAATCTGTAAATTTCTCTTATCACTCTCGTCAAACGATGTCTTACAATACTGTTTCCAACTTTTTTGCTCACAGAAATTCCCAATCTGTTCTTATCAAGATGATTCTTTCTTACATACATAACCAGATAGCGGTTCGCGTAGGAATTTCCCTCCCGATATACCTTCTGGAACTCACTGTTTTTTTTTAAATTTTCGGAAAAATTCATTTTCTATTCCTTAAACGGTCCAAATAAATATCAAATAAATAATAGAAGAAAAGGCCACATATATGCGGCCTACGCTGACAATATCTTTCTTCCCTTTGCCCTTCTTCTTGCAAGTACTTTTCTTCCACCTGCCGTGCTCATTCTTGCTCTGAATCCATGTACCTTTGATCTGTGCCTTCTATTTGGCTGGAATGTCATTTTCATTGATATCCACCTCCCTTATATTTTACACAGGAGTCTTCCTGTTCGTTTCACAAAGACATCGCTATAAATTATATTCAATAAATGCCTTTACGTCAAGCAAAACCGCAGATTTCATAAATTTTTTTCTTTTTTTCCTTTATAATATGAAATCATTGGTTTTCATGATTGATATAAAATTATCAACATTATGTGGATATTTATTTTGATTCGCGTGGATAAATATCTTTTTTTTCCACTTTTTTTGTAAAATCTCTTCATTTTATATATATTTTATATTTTCATAAAATTATCCACATTCTTTTTTCGTTGCTTAAATAGCCAATTTGATGTAAAATATAGAGGAATGGATTTACATGTTAGGAGCCAAGAAGAATGAACGTTGTAGAAGAAAAGTGGAGCGACATTATAGAACATTTGAGAAGGGAACATGAACTTTCCAATGTATCTTTCACGACCTGGATCGAACCTCTGAAGGTCTATGAAATTATAGACAATACCGTATATATTATGGTAAATATGAATGCAAGCGTCGATTATATCGAAAAAAAGTACAAACTTCCTCTGAAAGTTTCCATCGCAGAAATTACGGGAACAGAGTACGACGTTGTCTTCATATCGGAGGAAGACGATATCACTGAGAAGATTCATCATGTTTCTTCCAAAAACGCCGAAAAGAAGCGAACGAAAAGCGCCGCTGAAAAAGCGGGTTTAAATCCAAAATATACGTTTGATACTTTCGTGGTCGGAGGAAATAATAATTTTGCCCACGCGGCTTCCGTTGCCGTGGCGGAATCTCCGGGGGAAGTGTACAATCCTCTCTTCCTCTACGGAGGAGTAGGACTCGGAAAGACCCACCTGATGCATTCCATCGCTCACTTTATCCTTCAGAACAATCCGAAAAAGAAAGTTCTGTATGTAACAAGCGAAACTTTTACGAACGAACTGATTCTTGCTCTGAAAAACGCAAAGGAAACTTCCATGTCCGATTTCAGGGATAAATACAGAAACAACGACGTTCTCCTGATCGACGACATTCAGTTTATTATAGGAAAAGAGAGTACGCAGGAAGAATTTTTCCATACGTTTAACCATCTCCACACTTCCGGAAAACAGATCATTATTTCCAGCGACCGGCCGCCGAAGGATATTGAAACTCTGGAAGCCCGTCTCCGCACGAGGTTTGAGTGGGGTCTGATCGCGGATATCTCTGCTCCCGACTACGAGACGAGGATGGCGATCCTCCAGAAAAAAATTGAACTGGACCACCTGGAACAGTACCATATACCAGACGACGTGATCCAGTACATAGCAACGAACGTAAAAACCAATATCAGGGAACTGGAGGGATCTTTAAATAAACTGATCGCATTATATAAACTTGAAAAACAACAGAGGGAGATCAATATTTCCCTGGCGTCAGAAGCCTTAAAAGATATCATATCTTCAAAAAATAAAAGAAAAATCACTCCTGAGTTTATTTTGGATATTGTCTCAGAACATTTCGGAGTTCCCATCTCCGATCTCAAAAGCAACAAAAGAACAGCTGAGATTGCTTATCCCCGGCAGGTTTTTATGTTCCTCTGCAGGAAAATGACGGACACTCCTCTGAAAAACGTAGGATTTTTGCTTGGGGGAAAAGATCACTCCACGATCAACCACGGAGTGAAAAAAATAGAAGATGAGATAAAAACAAATGAAACTTTAAACAACACGATAGATATCCTCATGAAAAAGATCAATCCACTTTAGAATGTTCAAAACTATGGGGACAACCCTGGGAATGATTTAGAATTACGCAGAATCATCCACCTCCTGTTTTTTTCTTTTCCACACGGTTATTCGGCGGGAAAAAGGCAGAAAGAAAAGGAAAACTTCACTTTTCCACTTTTCCACATTCCCTACTGCTACTAAGAAGGAAATAATATTATATATATATATTTATGAACGCGCACAGGAAAGGAGTGCTTCCACATGAAAATATTATGCGGTAAATCAAATCTTGTAAAAGGAGTCAGTATTGTTTCGAAGGCGGTGCCTTCCAAAACTACCATGCCTATTCTGGAATGTCTGCTGATCGACGCAACGATGGATACGATCAAATTAACGGCGAACGATATGGAGCTTGGAATACAGACGGAAATCGACGGTACGATCCTTCAGCATGGAATGATCGCGATAGACGCAAGAATCTTTTCTGAGATTGTACGCAAACTTCCGGACAATGAAATCATGATCGAGACGGACGACCGCCTGCAGACGACGATCACCTGTGAAAAAGCCAAATTTAACATCTCCGGACAATCCGGCGACGATTTTACATATTTACCGGTCATAGAGAAAAACGAAACGATTACTCTTTCACAGATCACGTTAAAGGATGTGATCAGGCAGACCATTTTTTCCATCGCGGACAATGAAAGCAATAAATTAATGGCGGGAGAATTATTTGAGATTACAGGAAACAGGATGAGGGTCGTCTCCCTGGACGGGCATCGGATTTCTATCCGAAGAATTGAATTGAGACAGGAATATCAGGATAAAAAGATAGTAGTTCCGGGAAAGGCTTTGAACGAGATCAGTAAAATATTGTCCGGGGAAGCGCAGAGCGAAGTAAATATCTATTTTACCAACAATCATATAGTGTTTGAATTTGACAGGACGGTTGTGGTGTCAAGACTGATAGAAGGGGAATACTTCCGGATCGATCAGATGTTGTCAAATGATTACGAGACGAAAGTGAGAATCAATAAAAGAGAACTTTTGAATTGTATCGACAGGGCGACTCTTCTGGTGAAGGAGGGAGATAAAAAGCCGATCATTATCAACATCGGGGATGAGGTTATGCAGCTGAGCATTAAATCTCAGCTCGGCTCCATGAATGAAGAGATTTTCATTGAAAAAGAAGGAAAGGATCTGATGATAGGATTTAATCCAAGATTTCTGATCGACGCGCTCAGGGCGATCGACGATGAAGAAGCGGAACTCTACCTGATGAATGCGAAGGCCCCTTGCTTTATTAAAGATGCGGAAGAAAGCTATATTTATTTGATATTGCCGGTAAATTTCAGCGTTGCCTGATAAATTTAATACTTATCCGGATGAAAGGAAAATTTATGAAAGTTGTCAGATTGAGAGATGATTTTATAAAACTTGGTCAGGCTTTGAAGGCGGCCGGTGCGGTGGAATCCGGCGCGGAGGCAAAGGAAGTCGTTTTGCAGGGAATGGTAAAAGTGAATGGAGAGACGGATACGAGAAGGGGAAGAAAGTTGTATGCCGGAGATATCATAACGTTTGATGGAGAAGAAATAAAAATTGAAGATTAAGTCTTTAAAATTAAAAGATTACAGAAATTACGGACTGTTATCTCTGGATTTAGATCCGTCTACGAATATTTTTTACGGAAATAACGCTCAGGGGAAAACAAATATACTGGAATCCGTGTACGTATGCGGGACGACTAAATCCCACAGGGGAGCGAAGGACAGAGATTTGATCCAATTTGGAAAAGAAGAGTCCCACATAGAGGCGGTTATTGAAAAAAAAGGAACGGAATATCAGATCGACATTCACCTGAAGAAAAACAGTCCGAAAGGGATTGCAGTGAATAAAATTCCAATTCGAAAAGCAAGCGAATTGTTTGGGATTTTCCATATTGTCTTTTTTTCCCCGGAGGATCTGAATATTATCAAGAACGGACCTTCGGGAAGAAGAAGATTTATCGATTTGGAATTATCGCAGCTCGATAAAGTTTATCTGAATCATCTGTCTAATTATAATCGCATTGTAAATCAGCGAAATCATCTGTTAAAGGACATCCATCGCAGAGAAAATCTCATGGAAACATTGGATATATGGGATTTACAATTGATGAAATACGGAGAAAAAATTATTGAAGAAAGAAAAAAGTTTATTTGTGAAGTAAATCAAATCATTTCCGGCATTCATAAAAAATTAACCGGGAATCAGGAAAAAATCGAGTTGGTCTACGAACCTGGAACAGGGAACATTTCTTTTGAAGAATCACTGAAAAAAAGCAGAGAAAGAGATTTGAGAACAAAAAGTACAAATGTTGGTCCGCACAGGGATGATATCTGTTTTATGAACGACGGTGTGGATTTAAGAAGATTCGGCTCTCAGGGACAACAGAGAACGGCGGCGCTTTCTCTGAAATTGTCCGAAATAGAAATTGTAAGGAGACTGATAGGAGATACTCCTGTTTTGTTGTTGGATGACGTTTTGTCTGAACTGGATAAATACAGGCAAAACTATTTACTGGAAAGTATACATGATATTCAGACTTTGATCACATGTACGGGAGTAGAAGAATTTATCAGTCGCCGTTTTTCTGTAAATACAATTTTTCATGTAAAAAACGGATATGCATTGAAAGAAAACAGGAGGATAATATGAGTACGGAAAAAGTACAGCATGAATATGGAGCGGATGAGATTCAGATTCTGGAAGGATTGGAAGCCGTTAGAAAAAGGCCGGGAATGTATATAGGGAGTACTTCTTCAAGAGGTCTTCATCATCTCGTATATGAGATCGTGGATAATTCTGTGGATGAAGCCCTCGCGGGATTCTGCGATAAGATCGAAGTCACTTTAAATCAGGATAACTCGGTCACTGTAATCGATAACGGAAGAGGGATACCGACAGGGATTAACAGTAAATCAGGACTTCCAGCTGTGGAAGTGGTGTTTACGGTTCTTCATGCCGGCGGCAAATTCGGCGGAGGGGGATATAAGGTATCCGGCGGTCTGCACGGAGTGGGCGCTTCCGTTGTAAACGCGCTGTCCAATTGGTTAGAAGTTGAGATCTTTCATGAAGGTCATATCTACAGACAGAGATACGAGAGAGGAAAAGTTGTAAAAAAACTGGAAATTACAGGAGAATGCGATCCTGAAAAAAGCGGAACGAAAGTTACCTTTATGCCTGACGATACGATTTTTGAGGAGGTCGTATTTGATTACGACGTTCTGAAGCAGCGTTTCAGGGAAATGGCATTTTTGACGAGAGGCCTTAAAATAGTCCTGTGCGATGAAAGGACGGAGGAGAGAAAAGAGAAAACCTTTCATTATGAGGGAGGAATCAAAGAATTCGTAACCTACCTGAATAAGAGCAAGACCGCTCTGTATGAGGACGTGATCTACTGCGAGGGAACTTTGAACAATGTGCAGGTAGAAGTGGCCATGCAGCACAACGATTCCTACAGCGATAATACTTATGGATTTGTCAACAATATCACGACGCCGGAGGGAGGAACCCATATTATAGGGTTCAGGAACGCCCTGACAAAGACTTTTAACGAATATGCAAGAAAGAACAAACTTCTCAAGGACAGCGAACCGAATCTTTCCGGAGAGGATATCAGAGAAGGGTTGACTGCGATCGTAAGCGTGAAAATAGAGGAGCCTCAGTTCGAGGGACAGACGAAACAGAAGCTGGGAAACAGCGAGGCAAGAGGAGCGGTGGACAGCATTGTGAGCCGTCAGCTGGAAATTTATCTGGAGCAGAATCCGGCCATCGCAAAACTCACGATTGAAAAGTCCGTTCTTGCACAGAGGGCGAGGGAAGCCGCCAGAAAAGCCAGGGATCTGACGAGAAGAAAATCGGCTCTGGACAGTATGTCCCTCCCCGGAAAGCTTGCGGACTGTTCTGACAAAGATCCAAAAAATTGCGAGATCTATATCGTCGAGGGAGATTCCGCCGGAGGATCCGCAAAGACGGCAAGGGACCGGGCGACTCAGGCAATTCTTCCGCTGAGAGGGAAGATTTTAAACGTAGAGAAGGCAAGACTGGATAAAATTTATGGAAACGCGGAGATAAAAGCGATGATTACCGCTTTTGGAACGGGGATTCACGATGATTTTGATATATCCAAACTCAGGTATCACAAAATTATCATAATGACGGATGCGGATGTGGACGGAGCGCACATCAGTACCCTTCTCCTTACTTTTCTTTACCGGTTCATGCCCGAATTGATCAAACAGGGATATGTGTATCTCGCGCAGCCGCCGCTTTATAAACTGGAAAAGAATAAAAAGGTATGGTACGCGTACAGCGACGACGAGCTTGACAAAATACTGAAGGAAGTAGGAAGAGACAGCAGCAATAAAATACAGAGATATAAAGGTCTTGGAGAGATGGACGCCGAACAGCTGTGGGATACGACGATGGATCCGGAGCATAGGATCCTTCTTCGGGTAAGAATGGATGAGGAAACTACTTCCGAACTTGACCTCACCTTTACGACGCTGATGGGAGACAAGGTGGAGCCAAGACGGGAATTCATTGAAGAAAATGCAAAATACGTACAGAACCTGGATGTGTAAGGAAAGGGAAAAAGATGGAAGATAATATTTTTGACAAAGTCCATGAAATCGATTTAAAGAAGACAATGGAAACTTCTTATATTGACTATGCGATGAGCGTTATCGCTTCCCGTGCGCTTCCGGACGTGAGGGACGGGCTCAAACCGGTACAGAGAAGAATCCTCTACTCAATGATAGAGCTGAATAACGGCCCGGACAAACCTCACAGAAAATGCGCGCGTATCGTCGGGGATACGATGGGAAAATATCACCCTCACGGGGACAGTTCCATCTATGGAGCTTTGGTCAATATGGCCCAGGACTGGTCTACAAGGTATCCGTTGGTGGACGGACATGGAAATTTCGGTTCCGTGGACGGGGACGGAGCCGCCGCAATGCGATATACGGAGGCGAGGCTGAGCAAAATTTCCATGGAATTAACCGCGGATATCAATAAAGATACCGTTGACTTTTCACCGAACTTTGACGAGACAGAGAAGGAACCGACGGTCTTGCCGGCGAGATTTCCCAATCTTCTCGTCAATGGCACGTCCGGGATCGCGGTGGGAATGGCTACCAACATTCCCCCTCACAATTTAAAAGAAGTGATCGACGCGGTTGTGAAGATTATAGACGACCAGATAGAAGATAAGGGAGAGACTTCGATTGAAGAGATATTGAAAATTATAAAGGGACCGGATTTTCCTACCGGAGCTACGATTCTTGGCACGCGCGGGATCGAAGAGTCCTACCGCACCGGCCGCGGAAAAATAAGGGTGCGGGCTGTTTCAAATATAGAGACGATGCCGAACGGAAAAAACAGGATCGTGGTCACAGAACTTCCGTTTATGGTCAATAAAGCGAGGCTGATCGAAAAAATTGCCGAGATGGTAAGAGAGAAGAGGATTGACGGGATCACGGATCTGAGCGACCAGTCAAGCAGGGAAGGAATGCGGATCTGCATTGAACTGAGAAGGGATGTGAATCCTAATATCGTATTAAATCAGCTGTACAAACATACGCAGCTTCAGGATACGTTCGGGGTGATCATGCTCGCTTTGGTGAATAACGAGCCAAAGGTTATGAACATTCTGGATATGCTGAATCATTATCTGCATCATCAGGAAGAGGTTGTCACCAGAAGGACAAAGTATGAGTTAAACAAAGCGGAGGAGAGAGCGCATATCCTGCAGGGGCTGCTGATTGCCCTGGATCACATAGATGAGGTAATTAAGATCATAAGAGGATCCGCAAACGTACAGGAAGCAAAAGCCAGATTGATGGAAAGCTTTCAGTTGTCGGAGGCGCAGGCGCAGGCTATCGTGGATATGCGTCTTCGCGCTCTCACAGGATTGGAAAGGGAGAAACTGGAAGCGGAATATAAAGAACTGATGGAAAAGATCGGGGAACTGAAAGCAATCCTTGCCGAGAGAAAGCTTCTTCTTGGAGTGATAAAAAAAGAAATCCTGATCATCCGGGAGAAATACGGGGATGAAAGAAGGACTTCCATTGGATTCGACGAATATGATATTTCCATGGAAGATCTGATTCCGAAGCAGGACGTTGTCATTACAATGACAAAGCTCGGATATATCAAAAGAATGTCCCAGGATACCTTTAAAGCCCAGCACAGAGGGGGGAAAGGAATCAAGGGAATTCAAACGCTGGAAGAAGATTATGTGGAAGAATTGTTTATGACAAACTCCCATCATTACATTATGTTCTTTACAAATAAGGGGAGAGTGTACCGGATCAAGGGCTACGAGATACCGGAAGCGGGGAGAACTTCCAGGGGAACCGCGATTATCAATCTTCTTCAGCTTCAGCCGGAAGAAAAAATTACGGCGGTGATCCCGATCGAGCAGTATCGGGAGGGAGAATATCTGTTTATGGCGACCAGAAAAGGTCTGGTTAAGAAAACTCCGATCATTGATTTTGCTTATATCAGGAAGAGCGGAATTACAGCGATCACACTGCGTGAGGACGATGAATTGATCGAGGTGAAATATACGGACGCCACAAAAGATATCATCATGGTAACGAAATATGGACAGTGCATTCGTTTCAATGAAAAAGACGTAAGACCGACGGGAAGGACTTCCATGGGCGTCAGGGGAATGAATCTTTCCGACCGCGACGAGATCATAGGAATGCAGCTGGATTCCCAGGGAAATTATTTGCTGATCGTTTCTGAGAACGGGATGGGAAAACGTACCTCCATTGAAGAATTTACAAGGCAGAACCGGGGAGGAAAAGGAGTAAAGTGTTATAAGATTACGGAAAAAACCGGAAATGTAATAGGCTTAAAATCTGTCAATGAGGACAATGAAGTCATGATCATTAATACTCAGGGGATCATTATCCGTATGAAATGCGAGGATATCTCCGTATTCGGACGGGTGACCTCCGGGGTGAAACTGATCGATCTTTCCCAGGGAGTTAAGGTGGCAAGCGTAGAGAAAGTAAGACGTGCAAGCGCGGAAGACGAGACGGAAGAGTGCGAAGGAGAGGACGGATGCGGGTCATCGATGTAAAAGAAATAAAAAATAATATAAAAGAAATGTGTATAGAGGCAAATTATGTTCTTTCGAAAGATATGGAAGAAGCGATCTTAAAAGCGTCGGAAAAGGAAAAATCCCCTCTCGGAGTCCGCATTTTAGGCCAGCTTCAGGAGAATCTGTCCATTGCCAGGAAGGATGGGATACCGATCTGCCAGGATACGGGAATGGCCGTTGTTTTCCTGGAAATAGGACAGGACGTGCATTTTGAAGGAGGATTTTTGGAAGATGCCGTCAACGAGGGAGTAAGGGAAGGATATGCGGAAGGATATCTTCGTAAATCCGTGGTGAAAGACCCGATCATCCGGGAAAATACAAGGGATAACACTCCCGCCGTGATTCACTGCCGCATGACGCAGGGAGATAAGGTAAAAATAAAAGTGGCGCCGAAGGGGTTCGGAAGCGAAAATATGAGCAGGATATTTATGTTAAAACCTGCCGACGGCATAGAAGGAGTAAAAGACGCCATTCTGACTGCGGCAAGGGATGCGGGTCCGAATGCATGTCCGCCTATGGTAATCGGAGCGGGCGTGGGAGGAACCTTTGAAAAATGCGCGCTTATGGCAAAGGAGGCGCTGACGAGAAATATCGGCGTTCATTCAGAAATTTCATGGGTCAGGGAACTGGAAGAAGAAATGCTTGAAAAAATCAACGGCCTTGGGATCGGCCCAGGAGGGCTGGGAGGTACCGAAACCGCTCTTGCCGTGAATATCGAAACCTACCCGACGCACATAGCGGGACTGCCTGTCGCGGTTAATATCTGCTGTCATGTAAACCGGCATGCGGAAAGGGAGGTATAGAAATGGAAATACATATGCAGGCGCCTGTGGACAGGGAAAGCGTCAGGAAATTAAAATCCGGAGATTACGTTTATATTACAGGAACGATCTATACGGCAAGGGATGCGGCCCACAAGAGAATGGCGGAGACATTAAAGGAAGGAAAGAAACTTCCATTTAATATTAGAAATGAAATTATTTACTATATGGGTCCATCTCCAGCCAGAGAAGGGAGGCCGATCGGTTCCGCCGGACCGACGACCGCAACCCGCATGGACAAATATGCTCCGGGGCTTCTCGACCTTGGACTCGGGGCGATGATTGGAAAGGGAAAAAGAAATCAGGAAGTCATCGATGCGATAATAAGAAACCAGAGCGTTTATTTCGCGGCGGTAGGAGGGGCGGGAGCGCTTCTCTCAAAACGAATCAG
>CANRMH010000151.1 GCA_947631695.1 uncultured Lachnospiraceae bacterium
AAAATGAAAAAGACAGGCAGGCCATTATGGAAAAAAATAATGGCGTTCGTATGTGTATTGACGGTCTGCGTGACGGCTGCACAATGGCCGATTGGGACGGCGAATGCGGCAGCGTCCGTAACTACAATCTATCTTGAGATAAAAGAGAATTGTAATTGGATTGATCCAGAAACTTCTTTTGATATTGATGCACTAATATCAGATCAAGAGGGTTCTTATACGTCTGAGGCTGGTTACAAGTATGAGCATAGCGACGATTCTTTAAAAATTAAAGTAACAAAAACAACTGGCCCTAACACTTTTGGCTTATTAGATATAGGTAAAGCCTTCTTGCTCCAGTGTGATGTTACTCCTACAATAACATCGGATGTGCAAGATGCAGAAATAAAACTCGTGTCATCTGGTGATTATTATAAAGTTCAGATTTCAAATATTTCCAATTTGCAATCATCACCAACAGAAATGACATTAAAGCTTGAAATTCCAAAGCCAACATATAATATTACAGAAGCTCCGGAAAATAATAATTATTTTACTTATTATCAGGATGGTCATCCAAAAGAAAATGTAACCAGCGAAGAAGAAGTCTCTTTTAAAATAGTAGAAACAAATCCTGCATTATACACATTATCTTTTTCCAAATTAGTTGGTGGAAGATACACAACATTATCAGGCGAAAGAAAAACTAAATCTGGTGAAAAATGGACATGGAATAAAAATAACGATAACTTTAGCGAGTATGGATATACAGAATATACGGTATCCCCAGTTACGGCTGATACAACGATTGTATGTAACTCTTCTGAAAAAAAATTTACTGTTACTAACAACATTTCAACTGGTTCTGGGATAAAAGCAATTTACGTTTCTCCAATACGGAATATTTCGTTTGGTACGGATGTAACTGTGGCTGTAGAGTTAGAAGCTGGAAGTGAATTGGCTTCTGATGCCAGAGTACAATTTACTGGTGGACAGGGAATTAATCAGCCAGCGGTTACCCAACGAAAAGAAAATAACAGCTTTATCCTACATAATATTACGGATGACATTACCATTACAGGTATAACAGGTGTAAAAACAAAACAGGTACAGGTTGTATTTGAGCATAATTCAGATTGTACTTTTAAACATGAAGAGACAGAAATTAATGGCTCTGCTTCTGTAGATTACAATAGTTCCTACAAATTTACGGTTACGCCTGTTGACGGACAGGAAATTGTTTCTGTGACTCAAAATGGCCAACTTCTTTCCGCGGATTCAACAGATGCCGCGGGGGTTCGGACATATACACTGCAAAACTTGACTGCTGACACAACAACGATTCGTGCGACAACGAAAACAAAAACTTTCAGCGTTAGCTTTGCGGAAGTTGATGGTTCTGATATAGAAGTAACGTCCGGAAACAGAGAGGCTGTACCGTATAATGGTGAACTTACATTTTCCATAAATCCAAGAAATGGATACAGTATTGACGGAACGCCCGTTGTCGATCCTGGTGATGGTGCGACG
The DNA here is from genome assembly GCA_947631695.1 of uncultured Lachnospiraceae bacterium. Lineage (GTDB taxonomy): Bacteria > Bacillota > Clostridia > Lachnospirales > Lachnospiraceae > Claveliimonas. The sequence goes on from CANRMH010000151.1 coordinate 1,510, forward strand.
ATAAAATCTGCAGGTACAAATAGATGGACTCTTAGTAATATCACTAAGAATATTACGGTGAGGGGCTGGAAAGCAACTCTCAAGACATATACAATTACATTTAATAATGGAGCTGGTTACTCTTTTATACACGAAGATAGCGAAACACCTTATAATGCAGCTGAACCTGTCCAGATCCAGCATGGCGGAGAGTTGAAATTCAGAGTAAAAATTGATCCAAAATACAATAAATCCATATACACGGTAAAAGTAGACGGCGTGAACAAGCAGCCGGATCCCGAGAGTGGAGTATATACTATAAGTTCGGTGAGCGATAGTCACGTTGTTGATGTAGAAGGAGTGACCCTAAATACTTATAATGTAGACTTTACAACAGAAGACGGCTATCAGCTCGGAACGACTATGGCGAGAAATAATCTTCCTCATGGTACAGTGTTCCAGTTTAGTGTAACTGTCCAGCCTGGTTATGAGGGAACACCGAAAGTAAAGATAGACAAGGAAGGGTTATCAGCGAATTTAGATAGTCAAAACAACGGACAATATAATTACTCGATCTCTATGACGGACGATATCACAATCTCCGTGGAAGAAATTACAGCAAAAACTTACAAAGCAGCTGCCGTTTTCCCGGATGGAAGTGAAACGAATGCAACCATCGTACCAGCCGATGAGGGTGTTGACATTAATAGCCTTAAATATGGCAAGCCGTTTAGATTCAAAGTAAAAATTGATGATGGCGACGACGCTTATTATGATATCTCAAAGGTTTCTGTTGTTGGCGGGCAGGAAATTAGTCCAATTGGTGGCGTATATACAACTCTTAATGTGACGGATGATATACAGATCATGCTCACGATTACGCCAAAGAAGCTGACCGTGAATTATATGGATAATTTGTATAGTGGCCAACACAGCCATACACAAGAATATACGATTAAAAATCTCACTGGGGGAAAGGGAAATCGTACAACTAATGTATATGAGATTGGTGAGGTAAGTAAAGTTTATAAATTTACCGGATGGAAAGATGATAAAAATACCACCGTAACCGAGATTAAAGAAGAAGATATTTTAAAAGGAACGATGACCCTGACAGCACAGTGGGATATGATTGCCAAAGATTCCCTGCATGCACAGACGGAGGGTATGCCGGGACAGGAAGAGAAAAAACACGTACTGACTTACACTACGAAGTTATCACTTACTCAATTGAGTGAGGAACTGACTGAAGAGTATTATAGAGACGTAACTATCACCGGGTTCGGAACGGTCTATGCAAAAGATTCCTTTACTCCTTCAGATGTGGCACCTAGAATTATGGAACGAATCTCTGGCAATGTAGGCACAGAGCAGACGCAGGAACTGCTTAATGGAAATGCAAGGAACTATTATACTAACATAAACGCAGCAGCCGTCGGGAGTCTGGGTACACATCTTAGTTTCATGCTCAATATGTATTTCACAGATCCGCCGCAAACCGCGCGGTATGGAGCAGGATGGGTGGAAGTAACAGTATTCAATAAAATTAAACAACAAAATGATGTGTTTATTGTAATTTCGGAAACGGCGGTAGAAATTTCTGCAACGGCGGCAGCGTCTATAAGCGAAGACACTGAAGAACCTGTCAGCGATGTGCCGGAAGCAATAGATGAGGAAATCGCTCCGGCCGATACACAGCCCACAGCAGAAGAAGTTCCGGGAACGGAGCCTTCCGCTGAGATGGAACAGCCGTCTGTTGAAGATGCTCCGGTTTCTGAGGATGTTCCTGTAGAGACTCCTTCGGAGATATCGTCATCGTCCGCCGACGCAGCAAATGCAGTAGAATCATAAAATCAGTTCTTACAAAAATCATGCCAGAAAATTCATTTCGATTTTCTGGCATGATTTTTGCACTTAGATCACACAAGGGCGTTTAATTTCCGTCGGTGATATTTTTTTCAGCAATTGCTTCTGCTTCTGACACGACTGCATCTTCTTTTGCTTCACTTCCCTCGGAATCCTCTTCAACTACAGGAGTCTCCTGTGAAGTTGTTTCCGGAACTGTAGATACTTCTGTATCAGCTTGTGGATCTATTGGAATCACAGCTTCAGGAGAAGTAGATATTGCTGTAATATCCTCATTCATAGACTCCGCATCCAGCGAAATTTCTGATGCCGCGGCTGGTGCCGCTGATACCTGCGTCGCTTTATCGGCTACGACGATAAGTTTTTCTTCTTCACCGCTTCCATTATCCATGATCGTCAATTCAACCCATCCTGCACCCCAACGATCCGATTTTAAAGCCTGGTCGAGGAACATAGTCAAAGCAAAATTAAGTTTAATTCCAAGTTCCCCTACTGGGACATCCACTGTCCCGTCATCGAAATAATTAAGGATTTGGGTTGATCCGTTCTGGTATTCTTCTCCCGATTTTCTCCTTTGCCCGATTTTCTCCTTAAAGTTCTCCGGAACAAAGGTTTTGTTTGAATACAATGTTCCAAAGCACGTAATGTGAACATAGTTACTATATTCGGGATCAGTAGCATAGCCTTGCTCAAACTCCATCCTTGTCACATAATTTACGGAATGACTATCTATGCTGTCCTGGGTATTTCCTTCTGTTGTCAAAGTCGGACCAATTTTGTCACCCAATTTCCATTTTGCGGTAAGTATCATGGTTTGTCCCAGATACTCTTCCGTGATTTTATCTATTTTATCACCACGATCGTTATACCAACCGTCAAAAACATACATCTTGCTTTCAAATTTTGGCTCTACGACCTTTGCATACTTTTTCCCTTGATCAGTCTCTCCCATTGTAGAAATCGTCCAAGTTGCTGTGCTGTTATTGCCGTAGCGCTCATCCTTGTACGTTACATTAACTGGGATTTCTTCCAGCGTGACTGTAATCCTCGGAGTTGCTGTCACATCGTAAACCGTATAAATATCATTTGCCATTTCCACAGGGCTACCATTGGAAGTAACAGATGTTATCTTATAATAGTTGCCGTTTTTTACGCTTACCTTAAATAATAAATCTTCTCCTTCTTTAATTGCACTTAATTCTTCATCTCGGGCATCTGTCACCGTAACGAGTTGATTTGTTTCCTCTGACTGAGTATTTCCTAATATGACTTTAATCTCAGGCGTATATGTAATTTCGGTGAAATCATCCGCTTCAATTGTCACATCTGAATGGACTTCATAAATATATTGCTGAAGGTTTGAATCCAGGGATATTTCTGTTTTATCACCATCTGTAGGTGTTGCATATAATTTTGCATTACCCTTAGTGTAGCCCGGCAAAGCGCTCAAAGTAATTGTTATTTTTCTTCCAGCGGGAACACCGTCTGTACTGGAAGCCCCAAGAGTATATCCTTTTCCGTTTTTCAGGGTAACTTGATAGCTGTTAAGGGCAACTTCATCTATCTCAACAATAGTGTCGGATGTCACTGAAGTAATTGTATAAGCACCATCTCCGCCTTTTTCAAGAGTTTTGCCTCCTACTACCTTTACTGAGATCGGACTCTTGTCATAATCTTTTTTCAAATTCACCTTGAATTTTACTGATTTACCGTATTCAACAGTCACATCATTATTGAGTAGTTGACCTTGTAAATCATCTAGAAGTTCAATCTCATATGCGTCTGGGTTCGGTTCAAAATGTACGGTAGAATTTTTCTTGCTTTTTGGTCCTGTAACAGTAATTGTCGTATTGCCCTTGATTTGAGGAATCGTATAAGTACCAGTTATGGAAGTAGCCAAAGTCACAGCATCCTGTTCATCAAACTGATATTGAATCTCCGGTGCATCATAGCCATCTTTGGGATTTACGTTAAAAACATAGGGATCCCCGTAAGATGCTGTTCCTGAGCCCTCTACTAAAGTATAGCCCTCCTCATTACTTTTATTGTACGTGATGGTATACTCTTCCTTTTCGACATTAATTGTTATGGAATAATTTTCAGAAACTTTTGCAATGGTATATTTTTTAGCTGTTTCGGCAAGTGGTACATCAGCAGAGGTGCCATCTAAAATAACAGTTCCAGAATTCACTCCAGTATATGTTACGCTGTCAATTGCATATCCTGTGGACGGTGTAACGGTAAATGAAAAAGATTCTCCGCTGGAAACAGGTATTGATTTAGCACCAGGCCCAGAATATTCTTGATCTTGCTCATTAACTTTTACATCAGAAATCGTATAATTTCTGGTTGTAGGTAAAGTTACATTGAATTTGGGAACAACAGGAGTTAAAGTAATTGTATCTTTATTAGTGGTTGTCAAGCCATTTATTGTCAATCTATACAATGCTCCCGACTGCAACATTGGAGTAACACTCAAGCCATCACTTGCTTCTATTTGTGGAATTGTATTGCATTGAAGATAAAATGCAATATCCCGCGCGCCAAACGTTCCCCCGTTTACTTTAGTAACTTTTATTCCTTGATTGTCCGACGCATATGTAAATTTATTGCTAGTATCAGAATATGGATTTCCTACACTTTCGTCAGCAAATGATTCAGTAATACTAATTAAATCCGCATCGTACCAAGTATAACCATCAGCATTCTTTAAATAAATGGTTGTTACAGACGCTGCTTCCGCCGTTCCAATCGGCCACTGCGTGGCCGTCACGCAGACCGTCAATACACATACGAACGCCATTATTTTTTTCCATAATGGCCTGCCTGTCTTTTTCATTTTATCCTCTCCTTTATTCATAAAATCAGTTCTTATTTCCGCCCTGTTCGGGCTTCCCGCAGCATAAACATTCGAATCATTTTTCATACGGCAAAGCTTACTACGCGCACATCCCGTCACTCTACATAATCCGGCCGAAATGCCTGCACGAAAAAGTTTACTTTATCGTGCAAATGGATATGTTCATAGCCCTCCCTGCCATTCCGAATGTTAATTACGGTAATTTATTCTACATTGCCAATAAAACTTTTACCTCCTTTCACCCCTTTGTATTGTATTATTGGCTATGAACACTTTTTAACACATCACATTATATCACTTATCTAAAGTGAATACAATTTTTTTCTGAAAAAACTTTTCATTTTTATTATTTTTTTACACCATATTGTGCATCATATGCCAATCAAGAAGCATGAGGTACAAAATATCCGTGCAAATCTTCTATTTGCATGTAATTATAAGTATATCTCATCAATAAACAGGATTTTTACACCTGTTGATTTCTTAACATATGGATTCGCTTTATGACGTCTTCATCTTCAACTTCGTCATCCCCCTGCAATCCCTCTTCTTTCCACAAAAGATATGCTATCACTCTATGCTGGTCTTCCTCATCCAGCGTCCAGATACGATTATCATTCCGACAATTTTCAATAGCCTTTTCCAGCACGCTATCATTCAGGAATTTTTCATATCCGGAATTTAAGTTCCATCCAATCTTTGAACCCACCCATTTTGAAACAAAATCCCCCAAAAACTTCAACTTATTTAAATCATCCTGTAATATGTCGTTCATATATTGATCGCAACTCTTCTCTGCAAGACATTCATACAAATATAAGACTCTGCGTGATTGATACAGATCCAGCAGACAACATGTCCCGCTTATTTGAATAATCTTTTCCGTGATCAGCGTCTCGCACTGCTCCAGCTGGTCAAGGCTGATCAGTTTTTCCCCTTTCTTCTCCCCTTTGGCGGCAAGTCTGCCATGTGCCAGTTCTATAGTATTTATCAAACTACACAAAATGGAAATACTATTTTCATCAGCAGAATTTATCATGTCTTTCAGCATCTGAAATCTGTCCGGCTGGTCGCTTCGTCTCAAAAGCAAATCTATGATTCGGTATTTCACCATATCAAATATAGATAACCCTAACATTGTTTCCGTTTCCTTGCTATCCAGCATATTTACAGTGCGCAATAATGTATTTATCAAAACCGGAATTCTATCTGTTTGAATATCGCCCGCAGCCGCCTTTAATTCCTTTAAGAAACTTATTATTCCTTTGTTGCTGCTGACCTGGTGTAAATATAATTCCAGTTCCGGTTCACTCATCCGGAAAACTGCGCGCTCAAATTCTTCTCTGTGAATTGCTTTTTCATCCACTTCAAGCGCAAAATATCTGTGAAATATATCTTTATGCCCTATCCGTCTCATTCTAAGCATCAGATCCGCATTATCATATGTGAATGAATTCGCCTTGGATGCGTAGTAAGGAAACAGTAATTTTAAAATATCATAATATTCTTCCGCCCTCTCAGGATCAATGTCTCTCAGCTCCCGCAAATTCATTTCTTCTATATCAGATGCATTTTTGTTGAAATACCGCAAAAGTTCATGCTCCCCTCCCACCAATCTGCTTTCATTTATCTTTATCCACCTGTACAGTTTGGGAAACTTTATCTCAATCAGCGTAATAGCTATTAGATCAACAAAATTTACGTCTCTGCCAATCATATCGCACTTGAAGCTTAACACATTTACTAATCTCACAACATCCCTTATATTTCTGGTGTACTGAGAGATGCATTCACTGAAAATTCTTCCCCAATAATCTTTTTCCCATATAATTCCCTTATGGCTGTTTATAACTTCATCAAGCCTTGCAAAAAGAGCTGCCCACAGATAGTCGTTCTGTGCTTCCGGTATCTCTATTGGAACCTGTATGATTTTTTCCAAATACTTTTCTCCGTCATAATTCTGCACGTCTGTCAGGGCTCTTGTTACGATTTCTTTGTCAAACGATAATAGATAAATCGTATTTGGAAACTTTGCTACGGAATTTACCAGCTGAAAGATTAACTTAATTTCATGGTTTGATAAACGATCAATATCGTCCATTACAACAATTACTTTTTTCGACTGCGCATCCAATTTTTTTATTAAGCGTTCTTTCTGCTTCGAAATATCTTCCGTGTTCATAATGCTCTTGCGCTTCATAGCAATCGCGGCTAATCGTCCGCCTGTTCCTACGATCTTCCCAAGATTCCCAAACATATCAAACATTTCGGCATATTTTTGGAATTCATTTCCAATTGCGCTCAACCGCTTATCTTTTTGGCTTGAAAATTTATTTGCCAGAATGAGAAAATACTGTTGTAAAAGTTGCTCCGGAGAAGAAAAATTCCATGGATTGAAATAGATAATAATAGGCTTTTCTTCTTGATCCCGCGTAAGATTATCTAGTTCTTCCAAAATCATATTTATTATGGAAGATTTTCCGCTTCCCCACGGGCCGAACAGTCCGATGCAATATCCGTTCTTTGCTTCTGAATCCAAAAGAGATTTTCCCATCCGTTTTGCAAAATTGGATCTATGTAATAAATCCTCTTCTTGTCTTTTTATCGGAGTATCCTCTAAATACATTTTTTCATCCCCTTTATCTTTATTTTATTGCTATATGGCTGCTTTGGCTGTCGTTTTCTCTATGATTTCAATTCATATCTTCGGGCGGAGGGCGACAAGCGTATCTTCCGTATAAGGCTTTGGCGGAGACGTATTTCAATCCACACCCTCCTTGCGGAGGGTGACGGAGCCGGGGGACGTGGTAAGGATCACAACCGGGACATTTCAATCCACACCCTCCTTGCGGAGGGTGACGACGAAACGCCGGACGCGGAGATCGAGCGGATCATTTCAATCCACACCCTCCTTGCGGAGGGTGACGGAAGATAACGAACAGTCCCTGTTTTCCCTAATATTTCAATCCACACCCTCCTTGCGGAGGGTGACGCAGACGGAGCGTATCAAAGCACGATAGGAGAATTTCAATCCACACCCTCCTTGCGGAGGGTGACTAGTATAATCTAATTATCAACAAACAGGAGGACAAGAATTTCAATCCACACCCTCCTTGCGGAGGGTGACGCATTGCACAATTTTTCACAGCGGCGGCAGATGAATTTCAATCCACACCCTCCTTGCGGAGGGTGACGCTGGAACGAAATCCAGCTATGCCGGGATAAGGGATTTCAATCCACACCCTCCTTGCGGAGGGTGACGGCCGCAATTCCTGGACACGCTACCAGGACGAATTTCAATCCACACCCTCCTTGCGGAGGGTGACCCTTTTGCATATGAGCAGATTGCTTATATTATCATTTCAATCCACACCCTCCTTGCGGAGGGTGACTCAGTTCCTCCTGCTTTTTCTGCAGTTGGTCTTTCAATTTCAATCCACACCCTCCTTGCGGAGGGTGACTCCTGGAACAGCTCATCCGGGATCTCCTGGATCAATTTCAATCCACACCCTCCTTGCGGAGGGTGACCGGATTAAACCGGAAAAAATATAAGTTCTTCCGATTTCAATCCACACCCTCCTTGCGGAGGGTGACAGGGGCTTACAACCCCTAAACAAATTCGTTTTTTAATTTCAATCCACACCCTCCTTGCGGAGGGTGACAGAACGCCGTCCGCTTACAAGCCACTCCGTATCATTTCAATCCACACCCTCCTTGCGGAGGGTGACTGGATCCTTATCTATATCAAATTGCAGATGAAATATTTCAATCCACACCCTCCTTGCGGAGGGTGACCTTGACACGCAACGTCTTGCATCCTATCATGTATATTATTTCAATCCACACCCTCCTTGCGGAGGGTGACGGGGCTTACAACCCCTAAACAAATTCGTTTTTTAATTTCAATCCACACCCTCCATGCGGAGGGTGACGGTGCTGGTGCTTTTTATAACTGCACAAATTTAAAAATTTCAATCCACACCCTCCATGCGGAGGGTGACGGATCGGATCCGGATCATTCAGGGCAAGCACGGATTTCAATCCACACCCTCCATGCGGAGGGTGACTAAAGACCCGACAGAGAGACAGGCGGCAATCGCTATTTCAATCCACACCCTCCATGCGGAGGGTGACGGCGACAAGGAACGATATAAGGCGATTGCTGACGGATTTCAATCCACACCCTCCATGCGGAGGGTGACAAGAAATTTATTCGTTATTGCCGGACGCGCTTCAATTTCAATCCACACCCTCCATGCGGAGGGTGACAGATTTCTTTGGAGCAAAAATCCGCCTTTATATCATTTCAATCCACACCCTCCATGCGGAGGGTGACGCGCACTGACTCGCGGAGATTTATGCATGGATATATTTCAATCCACACCCTCCATGCGGAGGGTGACTAACCGACTGTGGACTTGCCCGGACGCATATCTATTTCAATCCACACCCTCCATGCGGAGGGTGACCGTTCCCAGTTGACGAATACGCCGCAGAGTGTGTATTTCAATCCACACCCTCCATGCGGAGGGTGACGGTTTTAGGCTGTAGTATGGAGGAACTTTTAAAAGAATTTCAATCCACACCCTCCATGCGGAGGGTGACGCAACTTCATCCTTGATTCCCTTTTAGAGATACACATTTCAATCCACACCCTCCATGCGGAGGGTGACTATTATAGGCCAGTTCCATCAGACCCGGTTGATATTTCAATCCACACCCTCCATGCGGAGGGTGACCATTTACACTCGCAACACCTTACCAGTAAACGTATATTTCAATCCACACCCTCCATGCGGAGGGTGACCAACGCTACAAAGGCTATGTACGACCGAATTATTATTTCAATCCACACCCTCCATGCGGAGGGTGACTAAAATTGTAACACAAGCCCGTTACGCAACATGATTTCAATCCACACCCTCCATGCGGAGGGTGACGGCGTGGATTGACAAATTCGAGCATATCACAGCAGATTTCAATCCACACCCTCCATGCGGAGGGTGACCAAACTTTGGACAGACCTACATAACAGCAAACAATTTCAATCCACACCCTCCATGCGGAGGGTGACGCCGGAGAAGAGATCTATGTGCAAAGCAATGACAATTTCAATCCACACCCTCCATGCGGAGGGTGACGCAGAGGACTTTTTTACTGTTGGCTATCTTCTAAATTTCAATCCACACCCTCCATGCGGAGGGTGACAAACTTACCAGTAAAAAAATAATTACAATCCTTTATTTCAATCCACACCCTCCATGCGGAGGGTGACATCGTGGCCCAATAAATCGCATCAAAAAATGACGGATTTCAATCCACACCCTCCATGCGGAGGGTGACTACGCAAAGACAAATACTTAAAAACGCCAAACTCGATTTCAATCCACACCCTCCATGCGGAGGGTGACAGAGAGCGTCAGAAAAAGAATTCAGAGATTTTTTATTTCAATCCACACCCTCCATGCGGAGGGTGACCGTTCCCGGTTGACGAATACGCCGCAGAGTGCGTATTTCAATCCACACCCTCCATGCGGAGGGTGACTGTCAGCATGGCACAAGCAAAACGGTGATAACGTGATTTCAATCCACACCCTCCATGCGGAGGGTGACCTGTTCTGATCGAGCAGCCTATCAGCCACTTTGTATTTCAATCCACACCCTCCATGCGGAGGGTGACCGCCGTCTTGTCCAGAACAGGTTCAGGCTGTTTGTAATTTCAATCCACACCCTCCATGCGGAGGGTGACGAAAGACATACATTGATACTCTCTGTGTTATCCCATTTCAATCCACACCCTCCATGCGGAGGGTGACAAATGTACATGTTTGGACGCAAAGGTGTACGCAGATTTCAATCCACACCCTCCATGCGGAGGGTGACAGTTTTTAAATAGGATTCAAATATTTCGCGCTTGTATTTCAATCCACACCCTCCATGCGGAGGGTGACGTAAGTTTTGTAAAATGTGAGGGTGTGGGATGAATTTCAATCCACACCCTCCATGCGGAGGGTGACGATTACAACAGTTCAGAAAGACAATATGGTGCTTATTTCAATCCACACCCTCCATGCGGAGGGTGACTGCCGCTCCGATCCCGTATAATTTGTAATAAAAACATTTCAATCCACACCCTCCATGCGGAGGGTGACTTTTTGGTAATCCTCAAATTTACTACACGAACGATTTCAATCCACACCCTCCATGCGGAGGGTGACGTCATCCTTTCACCTCCTTTAGTTTAATTTTTATTTCAATCCACACCCTCCATGCGGAGGGTGACGCGCGGACAGTGCTACCGCCACAGCTCCGGCCAATTTCAATCCACACCCTCCATGCGGAGGGTGACATTGCAGATGAAATGAAAGGATATTGTTTTAAGCATTTCAATCCACACCCTCCATGCGGAGGGTGACGGTGAGAATGTTGGCTATGTAACAGAGAGCTGGATTTCAATCCACACCCTCCATGCGGAGGGTGACGATGCTGTAAAAAACGAGTTTGGAGATCAATTTTATTTCAATCCACACCCTCCATGCGGAGGGTGACAATCGGGACTCCCCAAGAGTGTCGGAAAGCTATGATTTCAATCCACACCCTCCATGCGGAGGGTGACGAAGCTTCGGCCGGACGGTACGCTGGTCGGCTTCGGATTTCAATCCACACCCTCCATGCGGAGGGTGACGTTGTAAGTGATACGAGAAACCGAAAGGTCATCAAATTTCAATCCACACCCTCCATGCGGAGGGTGACGAATGCATTTGTGACATTGGTGTATGCGGTCTGATTTCAATCCACACCCTCCATGCGGAGGGTGACGGAAAAAGCGCGGATGCTTTATCGCTTATATGATATTTCAATCCACACCCTCCATGCGGAGGGTGACTTGTTTGATCCTCCTTTCTTTCAAAATAATCCCATTTCAATCCACACCCTCCATGCGGAGGGTGACAGTACCGCCGCGATCATCACAATTATTTGTTTCTGTATTTCAATCCACACCCTCCATGCGGAGGGTGACAAGGATGTTCCGGAACTGTCTGTCCTCCGGGCGATTTCAATCCACACCCTCCATGCGGAGGGTGACGGCAAAAGCACACAAAAATCTTTTTATTTCTTTGTATACTTTTGACAAAAAACTTATTTTAAGTTATCAGAGAACAATTTTTTACTCTCTGCAAGGCAAACATTTCTCCGTTTTCGGTCCAAATTCCGGTGCGAACCCAACGGTCTCAACATGTTTGCTTACACTTCGCACTACAGAAGCAGCACGCCTTCCTGCTCAAAAGTCCTCTTGCTTCCGTAATGTTCAATTTTATTTTTATAATTATTTCCCAAATAGTAAAATCGAAGGCTGTCCTTTTCCTCGTCGATGATTTCCAGTAATTTTGCCTTAAGCAGCTTACACTGTCCCGCATCCAAAACGCACTCGAACACCGAATTTTGCACTCTCTGTCCATAATTCACACACTGTTTTGCGACTTTACGCAGACGTGTCTTCCCATTTCCATCTTCCGTATTCACATCGTAGGTAACCAGCACCAGCATCCTTATTCCTCACTTCCACAAAAACGGCGGATACCCGTCAATATCACCGCGCAGATATCTGGCAAGCAGCAAAGCCTGCACATGAGGAACCAGTCCCCAACATATCTTTTCCCGCAAATAAGGATGTGTGATCTGTTCCCGTTTATGCTCCTGCCACGCTGTAAGGAATTTTTTCTTTCCTTCATCCGTAAATTCCACCGCCTGGCTTCCGGATATCTGGAAATGTTCTTCTCGGATCTGCCGGTTATTGATCAGAGTCAGTACGAAGCGATCCACCAGCACAGCACGAAATTCTTCCATGAGATCGAGAGCAAGCGATTTTCTCCCCGGCCGATCCCTATGCATAAATCCTACATAAGCGTCCAGCCCCACGCCCTCCAGCGCACCGGCACAGTCATTAGCCAGCAGTACATAACCGAACGACAGCATTGCGTTTACATAGTCAAGCGGCGGCCTCTTATTTCTGCCGTTGAATCGAAAATCGTCCTTCTGATTCAGAATCATATCGTCAAAAACCCCAAAGTAGACAGATGCGCACTCCCCCTCCAGTCCGCGCAGGGAATCCAGATTCTCTTCTTCCTTTATTTTATCCATTGCATTACTTAAATACAGGATTGCATTTCTGAACCGCTCCCCGTCCACCCTGAGAACATGATCCCTCAGTGTCCGATCGATGCTCCACCGACAGTTAAACACTTTTCCCAGGATCATATTTCTGGCAATCAGACAGCTTTTATCCGGGTTATCGGAGATCCGATACTGTTCCTTTCGCAGGAGAACATTCCCCCTGCTCTCTCCGGCCACACGGCAGAAGAACTTCCCAAACGGATTGAAAAATGACAGGTTTATGCCTCTCGCAGCGCAAGCGCCCATGAAGGCGGGAGTAGCCCCGTTATAGGAAAAGCACAGAATGTTCTCCAGCGTATGAAGCGGAAATTGTCCGGCCTTCTGGCGGTTAATCTCAACGCAGATCGTTTCTCCTTCCAGAGACAAAAACGCATTTTCACTGGTAATGAATAAAGTATTCAATAATTTTCTCATACTATCCCTCTGACAAATTCTTCTCGATATAAGCCGCCACAGTTCCTGCCCTTCCCAGTTTTGGAATACAGATTTCCTTTAAAGAACAGGCGTTGCAGCCTTTTTTGGGTTTCACCCTGGGCGTATATCCCCTTTCCCAGTAATCATGCATTTCCCTGGCCATGCGAGAGACCTCGGCCCGCAGTTCCGCTGAAAATTCTACGATTGTCCTGCGTCTGTTTTCTCCGTAAAACAGACTCCCGCAGGGAATATCACAGAGCAGCATTTCTTCCAGACACATGGCCTGGGCGCAAAGCTGGATTTCGTCCGCCGCATTTTCCTTCGGAAGCCCCTTCTTATACTCGACCGGGTAAGGCTGCCATCGCCCTTCATAGGAAAATAACGTGATTCCTTTGGCAGATTTGTGGAACTCTACCACATCACAGATTCCGGACATCCCAAGTACTGCAGATTTCACATGCAGTCCCCGGGTGATGAGAAGATTTCCCCTCTTCTCAATCTTGTCTTTATCGTGCGCCACTTTATGGAACAGCTGTCCGTCCACAGTTCTCTCATTCTCCGTCCACTGCTGCTCAATATGGATCAGTCCCCACTGCCGTCTGCAAAATGCGAAATGCTGCAGCCCGGACATCATCAGATAATCATCCTCTTTATACATCGCCTTAGATTCCGGGAATGATCTCCGGCGCCAGATCCGGAAGACCCTCCAGCTCAATCCTGTAATCCTCAACAGAAGCCGGAATCAGGACATTTTCTTTCAGCGTGATTTTCAGAGAATCATGCACCTTCGCCGCCGAATACTGCCCGATCTTATTATTGTGCCTCCACCAGTATACGGTGACAACCTCCATGCTCCCATCCGGTCTGGCTGCGGACGCATCGTTTACAAACAGCGTACGAAGGGCTTCTTTGAGTAATTCCGCGTCCTCCTCGGAAAATCCTGTCTTCTCCGCCAGCTGTACATTGATCGAACCCTTTACTCTGTACAGTCCGAATTCCACAAAGTGTTTTGTACCCATCGTGTCGGAACTGCGGCTCTCGGAAGGCTCTCCGTTCACGCTTTTTGTGATCTGCATACTGTTGATATCGACAGGCGAACAGCTTACCGCCTGATGAATGGACACCGGGCCTCTGACTCCCACGGAGACGCTCTCTTTCTTGTCGCTTGCCTTAAACGCAAACACCTGCCCGAACGTACGGACGTCAATCCATTTCTCACACGCGCGTTTTGCGTAATCGTCACTTGAAGCGTACTCCTTAATTGTACCTGACGCTCTCTCGCTCAGGGAAGTATAGCCGTCGTCGCTTCGGTCCGCCGACTGGACAAACACTGCTTCGCCCATGTCCTGCATGCGGTTGCGGATTTTTCTCTTAATACATACGTCAGAAATCTCCCCCTGCCCCGTATACGTCGTCCGGGGCCGGTTTCCATTCAATGGATCCCCGTTTGGATTTGCGTTTACAACCTTCACCAATACCGTAAAATCAATCTTATTCTGCAGCGCGCTCATGTTCTTTTCCTCCTTCAGCTTTTTCTTTCTTCCTGTTTAACTCTGCTCTTTGCAGGTAATATCCCAGCAGATATGATTCTTCCAGACTCTGGTTCATCTTCGTTTCATCTTCTTCTCTGAATTTTTCCATGATCTCCCCGATCATATCCTTGTAATATCTCCGCACTCCCGGTTTCAGTTTTCGAAAATACGGCTCCAGCAATCCATGCAGCGTCTGCAGCGTGTGCAGCGGATGATTCACGTAGACCGACTGAAGCCGGATCGCGTTTGGCTCCCTGTCTTCATCCCTGTCATAGGTGGAACGCTCCACCTTCTCGCAGACTGCCAGAAGCCGTCCGAACAGATAGCTTCTGTCGTGATTTTCCTCATTTAATTTCATCTCTTCTCCCTTCTCCTTTCCTTCCTTTTCCATATGGTATTTTGAAATCAATGCGCAGGCGGTAGCCAGCACCCTTTCCCGATTGATTCTCGAATATGCCATCGGGGTCGATGCGCGGATCGTCAAAGCATGTACTATGTCAAAAGGCACCGGTTGTTTATCCAGCATACATTTCATCAGTCTCTGTGTCTGTTCCTTCAGCACCTTGTCATCCAACTCAATAAAACGTCCCGTCTCCCGTCCGAATGCGCACTTCGCGATCCTGCGGAAGACCGGCGTTTCTCGGTTATAGTAGGGATGCTTCTTTTCATTAAATTTCAGGAAAGCCCAGTTGCAGGTCTCTCCCCAGTACAGAAGCCTGCCAAAAAAGTCCGAAGCCGCAAACTCATTGTAATAAGTTACGGAAAGCCTCCCGGTAGTGGCTGCGTCCAATCCCATCACGATCACGGGTTCATTTCCGTCAAACTTGTCCATGTAACCGCTAAACATCCTTCTTAACTTTCTCTTGTATGCGGCAAAATCATATTCATTCGGCTCATCTTCGATCAAGCCAAACCCGTCAGAGATATTCGGCGTCTTTTTTCCTTCCGGATTCCAGCACAGAAACATCCGCTTGTCCTTCGTCCCGGCATATACGCCGTAATTCTTCGCAAGCCAGGTCAGCGCGCTGTGAATCTTCTGGGACGCTTCATAGCTAAGGGCGAAAGGCTGATCCGCATTCTGAAATCTTCCCCTGTATGTGAAGCCGCGGTCGTCGTTTGCCGAGATAAGTTTTGCGCCATAATTCGCCGCTACGATCCCCTTCGGATGATTTTGGGAAATCGGCTTCCTCTCTCCGCTGAAGTAACAGATGTCGGACATTCCCTGCTGATTCGCAAGATAGTAATCCGTGTAGGCCCGTATCAGAGTTTTATCTTTCCACGTCGCATCCTCCGTCTCAAAATCTCCGCTTATCACCCGAAACCGAACCATCGTCTTCTCATAAGTCTGTCCCGAAATCTTTTTGTTTTCAAAATGCCGCTCCGCGTCCAATTCTACCAATCCCGCGCAGACCAGATCTGCAATCAGCTTTTTTTGAGCAAGATAAGCATAAATTGCCCTGACCTTGGAATGAGAATATGGAGATTCCGCCCATTTCTTCAGCCCTTCTATGTACTTCTCGAATTTAACTTCCGGCCCGTTCCGCTTGCCTTTTTCCGCACAGTAATCCCCAAAATCTCCTGCCACATACGGGAGCATATCGCACAGAGGATGGGGTGCGATGCCGGAACTCCGGCTCGCCGAGGACTCCGTGACCGGGATCAGCGTCACCGCATTCTCCTTCTCCACACTCACAGCGCCCAGAAATTCACCAGCCGCGCTCACACTGACTTCCAGCTGGGCATTGGCGTTCATATGAGCAACCTGGGTGATAGCTGTGCCAAGCTCCATGCGCTGGTCCGCTAATTCCTCATAAGTTGCATACAACCGATTCATCCATGACATTTAAACGATCACCTCCTGTCCGACCGGCAGGAAATTGTCATACTGCCTGCCGAATTTCTTCATATTCATCTCTCTGACCGGCCTGTGTATACATTCCCAGGGAGGCAGAAATGCGATTTTGCCGTACCTCATCACCGCCTGCCACAGCCGAACGCTCATCCGGCCTTTCGTCTCTTCTGAGTATGCTTCGTCTGCATAAGTTATGCCGTGATACATCATCCCAAAACTAAGTTCCGGAACATCATCATAAAACCCTTTTTCCTCGCCGTAAACACAGGGTTTCACATAACCCTGGCACTCCCTGCTGCCCAGGAAGACATCCCGCCTGCCGCCCCTCTCTATCATCCGCTTTGCGATGCAGTGATGCTTGTTTTCATTGCGGTCCTCCGCAAGCTCCGGGCGGTTTTCATTCCAGATAAAATGCGCTTTCACCTGGTACCTGCAATCCTTGAGATACGTATAGTAAGACAGGTCATTGCTCCCATTGTAATACCTGATCGGTCGGATTCCTTTCGTCTCTGTCTGGATCGGATTCATTACGCGCACCTCGTCAACGATCCAGATCAACGTAGGCTTCCAGTAGATGCTGTGCAAAATGCCCTTCAGCGCCTCGTAGGTCGGTACCTGAAAACTGAATTTTTCTCCACCTGCGCGCGTGACGGGATCCGAAAACAACCCGTAATCCCCGATCACCTCAAATTCTACGGAATTCTCATGTTTCATTGTTTCCTCACTTCCTCCTTTTTCATCCTGAGCGTCCGCTACAGGAAATAATTTTCAACCAGTTGTTCCTTTTGGTCCGTTACTCCATATTTTTTATCGTCATATGCCGCCTCCTTTAAAATCAGTACCCGGCCGTCCAGGGCGGGAATCAACAGCCCAGCCTGCTCCAGCTGACTCTTCTGCCATTGAAACAGACTTACCGTATATGGCTTCGCGCGGTTCAT
>CANRMH010000152.1 GCA_947631695.1 uncultured Lachnospiraceae bacterium
GTTACTAATCGGTCGAAGGCATAACCAGAGAAGGAGCGGGAAAGGAAGATTTCTTGTATGCGGTTTTGAAGGTATATCATATGGAACGCGAGGCAGCCAACAGATTTGTTGGCTGTTTTTAAAGATAAATTTTAATGGGTCAAAGGAGGCGCCGGATGTATTTATTATTTTTCTTTTTTTGGGTCATGCTGAACGGAAAACTCACTTTGGAGATTGCCTTGTTCGGGATTGCGATCTCGGCTCTGATGTATGTTTTTATTTGCCGTTTTGCGGGATACAGCGTGCAGAAGGATTTTATGATCGTACGAAAACTTCCTTTGATCATCCAATATTGCGTCGTGTTGTTTGTGGAGATCGTGAAGGCAAATCTTGTGATGGTAAAATATCTCCTGTCTCCGCATATCATGGCGGAGCCGGCGCTGATCCGTTTCCGAACCGATCTGAAGACGCCCACCGCGAGGGTTCTGCTGGCGAATTCCATCACGCTGACGCCGGGAACGATCACTGTGGAGATGGCGGACGGAGAGTATACGGTACACTGTTACGATAAGAGCATGGGAGAGGGAATCGAGGACTCTGTTTTTGTGAGATTGTTGAGAAGATTGGAGGCATAGCGAGATGGCGGGATTTAAGACGTTTTTTCTGGTATGTATCATTATTTTGGCAGTGCTTGCAATTGCATGTCTGATCCGTGCGATTCTGGGACCGAGAATTGCGGATCGGTTTGTCGCGGTGAATATGATCGGGACGATGACGATGGCGATCATCGCGATCCTTTCCGTGTATCTGCACGAATCCACGGTGCTGGATATCTGTCTGATCTACGCGGTGATGAGTTTTGTCGCCGTCATTGTGTTTGCGAAGATATATATCGGCCTGTACAATGAGAGAAAGGCCCATGAGAGCGAGCGAAAACGCAGAAGAAAGAAAGGGGAAGAACGGCATGAATGTTAGTATAGTTCGTCTTGTGATCGCGTCGGTCCTGATCGCGCTGGGGATTGTGGTCATGGCCGTGCAGACATTTGGAATTTTCCGGCTGCGCTATGTGCTGAACCGGATGCATGCGTCCGCAATGGGGGACTCTCTGGGGATTTTCCTGATCATTGCGGGTCTGATCGTGATTTTTGGATTTTCTCTCGCATCTGCGAAACTGTTTACGATGATCATCCTTTTCTGGTTTGCCTCGCCGGTCTGCGCGCATCTGCTCAGCAAGCTGGAGGTCAATACCAATGATCATCTCGAGGATGAATGTGAGGTGCCGGAAGAATGATAACGTTTAGTATGGTTTTGATTGTTTTTTTGATTATCTGTGCGCTGGGGGTCAGTTTTTCCCGCGATCTGCTGATCTCGATCGCGATCTACATGGCCTTCAGCCTGATCATGTCCATCAACTGGCTGATCCTGGAGTCGCCGGATCTGGCGATCACGGAGGCGGCGGTCGGCGCGGGCGTGACGAGTATCCTGTTCTTTATCACGCTGAAGAAGATCCACTCGATCCGCACGACCGCAGAGGAGGAGAAGAAAGATGAGTAAGCCGAATCCAAATTATAAGGGCAGTTTCTGGGAACATCTGGCGAAATGGCTGAGGGGAGAGTACGATCCTGTGAAGGGACGGCTTGAGACGAAAGCTGTGGCGAAGAAGACCGCGGGCAAAGAGGAGATGCAGTCGTTCGACCAAAGTATCCAGAAGATCGGAAAATACGACATGCGCATGTTCGAGGAGGGGATTGACCGCCAGGTGGGCCGTTACAGGGTTGTGTACCGCATCCTGTCGGTGGTCACAGTGGTATTCTTGATCAGCCTTCTCCTCTGGACAGTCAGTTATATGCCGAATTTCGGGGATCCGAATGCGCCGACCAACAACGAGGTGTCACAGCGCTATATTGAAAAGGGTATGGAGGAAATGGGAACGGTAAATATCGTGACCGGGATGATCCTCGGCTATCGTGCCTTCGATACCTTCGGCGAGACCTGCGTGCTGTTTGTAGCGTCCTGCTGCGTGCTGTTCCTGCTGCGCGTGGACAGGGAGGACGATCCGCAGTCGGCGGCGGTGGAAGAGATGAACGACCGGCATTTTGAGCCAAGAAACGACACGATTTTACAGAAAGTGGCAAATTTTCTCGTGCCGCTGATCCTGATCTTCGGAATTTACGTAGTGTTAAACGGTCATCTGTCGCCGGGCGGAGGCTTTTCCGGAGGAGCGATCATGGCGTCCGGTGCGATTTTGTACCTGACGGCCTACGGATTTAAAAAGACGCACCGTTTCCTGAATGAGAAGGTTGTGGATGCGATGAAGGCGGGGGCGCTGATCCTCTATAGTTTTGCTATTACTTATTTTCTTTATACCGGAGCCAATCAGCTGCACAGCATATTCGGCCCGGGAACGCCAGGCAATATCTTAAGCGCCGGCCTCATTGTGTTTCTGAATATATTTGTCGGAGTTGAGGTGGCCTGCACCATGTATACATTCTATACCTTGTTTAGAAGAGGAGGTATTTAAGCGATGGATGTGATCATCAATATGCTCCGGAACCATTATCAGGATATCGCCGCGGTGTTTCTGTTCGTCATCGGCATGACGAATCTGCTCCTGCAGCAAAATCTGATCAAAAAGATTATCGGACTGGATATTATGGATTCCGCAATTTACCTGTTTCTTGCGTCAAAAGGCTATATCGCGGGGAGGACGGCTCCGATCGTGGTGGATGGGATCACGGATGTGGAGCGCTACATCAACCCCATACCGGCCGGCCTTGTCCTGACGGGGATCGTGGTGTCCGTCAGCGTCAGCGCGCTGATGATGGCGCTTACGATCTGTCTTTACCGTGAATATCATACGCTGAACCTGGATGAGATCATGATGAAGATCAGGAAGGAGGAGGACTAGGTGGAGTTTGTTCAAAATTTTCCTTTTATCTGCATCATCCTGTCTATGTTCTCGGCGATCGTGTCCTTTATCCTGCCGGGAAAGGCTGCCAAATACCTTCACATCGGGATGGTGACGGCGGTTCTCGTTCTCTCGGCGGGAACGCTGGCGTACGTGGCGGGGACGGGCGAGAGCTATACGTTTATGATGGGACAGTTTCCCGCGCCCTGGGGCAATGAGATCCGGGTCGGCGTGCTGGAAGCGCTGATGGCGGTGATCTTCTGCATCATTATGCTTTTGTCGGTATTTGGAGGAATTGCCCATGTGGAGAGGGAGATCCAGAGATCCCGGAAGAACCTGTTCTATATCCTCCTGGATCTTCTCCTGGCTTCCCTGCTGGCGCTGATCTATACGAACGACCTGTTTACCGCCTATGTGTTTATTGAGATCAATACGATCGCGGCGTGCGGCCTGATCATTGTAAAAAAGGAGGCGCGCACCTACGTGTCGGCGATCCGGTATATGGTGATGAGCCTTGTGGGATCGGGCCTTTTTCTGATCGGCCTGTCGCTGCTCTATGGAATTACCGGACATCTGCTGATGACTCCGGCGAAGGAAGCGCTGGAGAAGATCATCGCGCAGGGTACCTATCATGTTCCCCTGGTCGTGATCATGGTCCTTGTGGTCATCGGGCTTGGGATTAAGAGCGGTATGTATCTGTTCCACACGTGGATCCCGGATACTTACGGATATACGACTCCGACCTGCAGCGCGATCCTTTCCTCGCTGGTATCGAAGAGTTATATCTTCCTGATGATCAAGATCTTTTTCCGGGTCGTGGGCTTTGATTCCATTATCAGCAGCCATCTGGTGAATATCATTTTTGTACTGGGGCTGATCGGTATGATCATGGGATCCGTGGCGGCGATCAAGGAGAACGATATCCGCCGCATGACGGCTTTTTCTTCTGTGGCGCAGATCGGGTACATTTACATGGGAATCGGACTCGGAACCACGGCGGGCGTGGTTGCCGCGCTGTTTCATATTATTGTTCACGGAATTACGAAATCCCAGCTGTTTATCAGTATCGCGGGATTATCCGACGTCTCGGACGGCAAGCAGGATTTTCATTCCCTGAAAGGGGCGGGGTTCCGCTGTAAGATCGCGGGCGCGGCGTACACGGCGGCGTCCCTGTCCATGGTGGGTATGCCGTTCTTCAGCGGATTTGTATCCAAGTACCTGTTTGCCTCGTCGGCGATGACGGCGGGTTCCGGGAGACTGATCGCAGCATGGATCGTGCTGGGCGTCAGCACGATTTTGAATACGGTTTACTTTATGCGTACGGTGATCACAATCTATACGCCGGTTGATGAGGAAATGAGGAAAGTGCATGGCATTTCGCCGTCCAAAACCGAGCAGGCGGCGATGGCTGCGATGATCCTTCTGAATGTCGTGGTAGGCGTAGCGTCAACGCCGATCATCCGCGCGCTGGAGTCCGGGCTTGCAATGTTTGGTTAAATGGAGGTACGTGATGAATTACGATCTGTTATTTCCGGTGTTCCTGCCGATTCTGGCAGGCATACTGCTGCTGGTGATCCCATTTAAAAATCGAAAAAATATGCTGGCGTACATTTCGCTGTTTCTGGTACTGGATCTGGCGTGGGCAGTCTGGATCTTCGCGCAGGCGGGACGGGAGATAAGCCTTAGCCTTGCGCATATCGCCGACGGGCTGCACCTGTATTTTCATGTGGATACGTTGTCCGGCATCTTCTTTTTGCTGGTCAGCTTTGTGTGGCTGATGGTGGCGCTCGCAGCCTTTGAGTATATGCTTCACGAGGAGAAAGAGCGCAGGTTTTTCGGATTCTATCTGATCGTGGAGGGAGTCCTGGCGGCGCTTTGCTTTTCGGGGAATCTGTTCACCATGTATGTTTTCTATGAAATGATGACGCTGACCAGTGTGCCTCTGGTGGTGCATACGATGGATCATGAAGCGATCATGGCGGGGCTGAAATATCTGTTCTATTCCATCGGAGGCGCTTTTCTGGTACTGTTTGGATTTCTGATCCTCGGGGCGCAGGGGAACGGTCTGTATTTTACTCCGGGAGGAACGCTGCAGGCAGCGCCGTCCGGGATAGCAATGACGGCGATCTTCCTGATGATCCTGGGGTTCGGCACCAAGGCGGGCATGTTCCCGATGCAGGGGTGGCTTCCGACGGCGCATCCGGTGGCTCCTGCTCCGGCGAGCGCGGTGCTGTCCGGAATCATTACGAAGATGGGCGTGCTGGGGATTATCCGCTCCGTATATTATATTGCGGGCGCGGATGTGATCCGGGGTACGTGGGTGCAGTACGCGTGGGCGTCCCTCGCGCTTGTGACAGTGCTTCTGGGATCCATGCTGGCTTATAAGGAGAATGTTCTCAAGAAAAGGCTGGCGTACTCTACGGTGAGCCAGGTTTCCTATGTGTTGTTCGGCCTTTCCATGCTGCATCCGGCGGCGTTTTTGGGCGCGATCCTGCATGTGGTGTTCCACGCGCTGGTGAAGAACACACTGTTCCTCTCAGCCGGAGCGATCATCTGCAAAACCGGGAAAACGAAGGTGGATCAGCTGCGGGCGATCGGGAAGGAGATGCCCTGGACGATGCGGTGCTTTACGCTGGTATCCCTTACTCTGGTAGGAATCCCGCCGACGAGCGCATTTGTCAGCAAATGGTTCCTCGCCACAGGGGCGCTCAAGGCGGATCTTCCGGTACTTTCCTGGCTGGGGCCTGTGGTTCTTCTGGCGAGCGCGCTGCTGACGGCAGGGTATCTGTTCCCTGTCTCCATCCGGGGATTTTTCCCGGGCGCGGACTATGACGACAGCCGGACGAAGAAGAGGGAACCGTCGTGGCTGATGCTGGCGCCGATGCTTGTGATGACCGTTCTGGCGGTTGCCTTCGGTATCTGGCCGGCCGGACTTGAACATATCGTTACAGATGGTATTGCGGCGGCAATATTTTAGGGAGGAAAAAGATTATGCAGCCTTATATGATAGCAGCGCCTATTCTGATCCCGATTCTTGCGGGCATCCTGATGCTGTTTTTTCCGATTCAGGACAGGAAGAAAAGGAATATTTTTGTAGAGACGGTTGTAATCATCAATACGATCCTTACATTCTGGCTTTTGGTTCACCATCCGGCGGAACAGTTCTATCTGTTTTCTTTCGGAGAAAAACTGCCGGTGGCGTTGAAGATCGACGGACTGTCCGTGTTTTTCGGCGGTCTGGTCGCCGGCCTGTGGCCGTTCGCGTCTCTGTATGCATTTGAATATATGAGGCATGCGGAAAGGGTGAATACCTTTCTGGCGTGTTATACGATCACCTATGGGGTTACGCTGGGCGTGGCGTTTTCCGGGAACATCGTGACCATGTACCTGTTCTATGAAGCGCTGACGCTGGTTACGCTGCCGCTTGTGATCCACACGATGACGAAGGAGGCCAAGAGGGCGACCCGAAAATATCTGTATTATATGATCGGCGGTACGGCTTTCGCGTTTATCGGGATCGTAGTTTATTCCATGTGCTGCAGTGACATCACATTTGCGCTGGGAGGGCATCTGGATCTGTCCGGGATCGGGGATCACATGAACATCGTGCTTCTGGTCTATGTGCTGGCGTTCTTCGGCTTCGGTGTGAAGGCGGCGGTTTTCCCGTTTCACAGCTGGCTTCCGACCGCTTCGGTAGCTCCGACGCCGGTCACGGCTCTGCTGCATGCGGTGGCGGTGGTCAAATCCGGCGTGTTTGCGATCATGCGGCTCACCTACTATTGCTTCGGGACGGAGATCATCCGCGGGACATGGGCGCAGACGCTGGTGGTTGTCGTTGTGATGATCACGATCGCCTATGGTTCCACGATGGGGGTGCGCGAGACGCATTTCAAACGACGGCTTGCCTATTCTACGGTGAGCAACCTGTCCTATATTTTGCTGGGAGTGACCATGATGTCGCCGATCGGGCTGACGGCCGGCCTGTGCCATATGATCGTGCATGCGATTATGAAGATCAGCGGTTTCTTCTGTGCCGGAGCGGTGATGCACCAGGCGGATAAGAATTACGTTTACGAGCTGGACGGGATTGGGTACAAGATGCCCATGACGTTTACGGCCCTGCTGATCTCGGGACTGTCGCTTGCCGGGATTCCGCTGACCGCGGGCTTTGTCAGCAAATGGAGCATCATGCGGGCGCTTCTGGACAATGGGTCGGCGATGGGCTACGCGGGTATGTTTGTGCTGATCTACTCCGCGCTGATGACGGCGGTCTATATGCTGACGATCGTCGCG